>DATGNI010000030.1:0-4611 GCA_035306825.1 Azoarcus sp.
CTTAAGACGAGGGTTCGATTCCCTTCACCCGCTCCATCGGCTCGCCTGAAACAGGCTACCGCGTTGCGTCCCCGTTGCGCCCCTTTCGCACGCAGACCGCCTCCCGGGTCGTCACAGGAGCGGCGTCCTGCGTGCCCCGGCTTACGGCGCCAAGCGCTGATAACCGCCCCCCCAGAACAGCAGCGGCGCACGGGTCTCATCCCGGTCGAACCGGACCACTTCGGAAAGAAAAACGATATGATCGCCGCCTGCGTGACGGAGGGTGTTACGGCATTCGAAGCGGGCGCAAGTGCCTTTGAGCAACGGCACACCGTACAACCCTTCCTCAACGTCCAGGCCGGCAAACTTGTCATCGGAGCGCGAAGCGAAGATGTTCGACAAGTTATCCTGATCGGCCGCCAGCACATTCACCGAGTAGTATTCGCAAGACTCGAAAACCGGCACGCACGACAGATTGCCTGCAAGACTCCAAACGATCAGCGGCGGGTCAAGCGAAACCGAATTGAAGGAATTGACGGTCAGGCCGATGGGCTGGCCATCGGGAGCACGCGTGGCGACGACGGTGATTCCGGTGGCGAACATACCCAGGGTTTCGCGGAATTCACGCGTGAAGTTTTCGTGGGAAATTGGAGTTTGGGGCATAAAAACAACCGGTCATGCAGCCAAAACGGCCGCAACCGGTGAACAATACGGAAGATCTTATGATTATCCCTGTGTTCAGCCTCGCGGTCGAGGACACATCGCAATGACAACCGAAACGCGCTTCGCCGCGCGCCTGCTTGAATGGCACGTAACGCATGGCCGTCACGACCTTCCGTGGCAAGCAACACGCGCGCCGTATCACGTGTGGCTGTCGGAAATCATGCTGCAGCAGACTCGCGTGGAAACCGTGATTCCGTACTATCGCCGTTTTCTCGAGCGCTTTCCGGATCTCGATACACTCGCCGCCGCGCCCGTCGAGGACGTCCTCGCATTGTGGAGCGGGCTTGGCTACTACGCCCGCGCACGCAATCTGCACAAAGCGGCCCGTATTGTCATCGAGACGCACAACGGCCGCTTCCCACGTCAAGCCGATCAGATCGCGACCTTGCCCGGCATTGGCCGTTCAACCGCAGCCGCGATTGCGGCATTCTGTTTCAATGAGCGTGGCGCAATTCTCGATGGCAACGTCAAGCGCGTGTTGTGCCGTGTTTTCGGCATCGAGGGTTTTCCCGGCGAGCGCAAGGTGGAAACAACGCTGTGGACGCTGGCTGAATCATTGCTGCCCGAAAAGAACATCGGCACGTACATCCAGGCCCAGATGGATCTTGGCGCAACCGTGTGCACGCGCGGGCGACCGGCATGCGAGCGTTGCCCTTTCACCGAGCAGTGCGTTGCGTACACAACCAATCGCGTCGCGCAGTTCCCCGAACCCCGTCCGAAAAAAGCCGTTCCGCAGCGCCGCGTGCGCGTTGCGGTGATCGAAAAACAGGGGCATGTGCTGATGGAACGTCGGCCTCCATCCGGCATCTGGGGTGGATTGCTCGCCTTGCCGGAAATTGCCCATGACGCGGAAATGACGGCGGAAATCGCTCACCGATTCGGACTGAAAACCGGACCGTGCCAACCACTCACCACCCTCCGCCACGTCTTTTCGCATTTCCGTCTCGACATCGAACCGATGCACTGCGTGGCACACGGTGCGACCTTGCGGGCTGCTGAAGACCGGCTCGAAT
Source organism: Azoarcus sp. (assembly GCA_035306825.1). GTDB lineage: Bacteria > Pseudomonadota > Gammaproteobacteria > Burkholderiales > Rhodocyclaceae > Pseudazoarcus. The sequence goes on from DATGNI010000030.1 coordinate 1,716, forward strand.
GGCTCGCACTCAACGCCCTCGACGAAGCCGGCCTGCCCGCGCCAGTGCGACGCATTCTCGAAAGTCTGGAGATCAAGGCGTAAGGTTTTCAGCCCTGCGCCTGTACGCGCAATGGCAACCTCTTATTCCTGCTTTAACCCTTGCTGCTCAAGATACTCTCGCAGGATCTTCAATCGGTCGAGCGGAAACTCCAGATCGAGTAACGCCTGACGCGCGCGCATCGGAATGGGCAGGACTCCCGCCAGCCGCATACCGACCCAGTCCGCGTCATTAAAATGCTGCGGCGGCGGAAAAAGCTCATCACCCAGGTCATTCATGATTGCACGCAGCACCGCAACGAGCATTGCGTACTCCTGCGGCAAGCTCTGCGGCGCCCGCTCTTCCAGCCATTCGACATCCGCCAGCAACAGGCCGTTCGGCCCGGTTTCGGTGCCGGTTACACGGTAGCGCCGCTCCCCGGCCACCTTCACATGCAACAGCCCCGGCTCGGGTGCATCGCATTCGACGATCCGCGCGCTGGTGCCGGTGACACACGGCTTGGCCGGCTGACCGACCTCACTGCCTTCGGCGATCAGATTGACGCCAAACACCGTATCTTCACGCAAACACTGCGAGATCAAATCGACATACCGTGCCTCAAACACTCGAAGAGGCAACAGGCCACCGGGAAAAAGCACCGTTTGCAAAGGGAACAAGGCAAGACGATCGGGCGTGCCGTTTTCGTTCATGCGACCCCCTCGGCGCCCCAACGCTGAATCAGCGAGTGGGGAACGTTGAGCTGGTCGAGCACCCGTGCGACGACGAAATCCACCATGTCGGCCACACTTTCAGGGTGGGTGTAGAACCCCGGGCTGGGTGGCAGAATGACCGTACCTAACCGCGCTAATTTGAGCATATTTTCCAGATGGATCGCGGAAAACGGCGTTTCACGCGGCACCAGAATGAGCTTGCGCCCTTCCTTGATCACCACGTCAGCAGCCCGTTCGATGAGATTTTGCGACAGCCCCGCGGCAATTGCCGCAAGCGTGCCCATCGTGCAGGGGCACACCACCATCGCATCGGGCGGGTTGGAGCCGGAGGCCAATGGCGCAAACCACTCCTCTCGGCCAAACACCCGCAATTGACCTGGCTTTGCCTCGAAACGCGCAGACAATGAAGCTTCCACCTCCGCCGCGCGCGAAGGCAATTCAAGATCCATTTCCTGTCGCGCAACGATCTGTGCCACCTGTGAATACAGCAGCCACACCGTGGTGTCGGACGCGAGCAGCGCTTCGACCAGACGCATGCCGTACGGCATGCCGGAAGCGCCGGTAAAGGCAACAGCGACGGTGTGCGGCGGGGACGATATCGACATGAAACAAACCTGAACGCACGGATTCAATCCGACGACTGTACCACCGCCCCTGCAACGGCGGAAAGATGATGGAAACGCTGAAGCGCACCACTCACGACAGAAACAAATTGGCGTCGTACACGACAAACGGGGCGCCATGCGCCCCGTTTGTCGTCAGAAACGACCCTATATTCAGTCGTTCGCGTTCGGGAAGAACAGTTGCTCACCGTCAATCTTGTAGGCAGCAATCGCTTCCTGGCCTTCGTCCGACACCAGCCAGTCGATGAATGCCTGACCTTCAGCCTTCTTCACGTGATCATGTTTTTCCGGATTCACCAGAATCACGCCGTACTGGTTGAACAGACGCTCATCGCCTTCAACGAGGATGGCAAGATCAGCGCGGTTCTTGAAATTGAGCCAGGTGGCGCGGTCAGACATTACATAGGCACCGTCGGAGGCAGCAATGTTGAGCGCCGGACCCATGCCGCAACCGCATTCCTTATAGCCTTCTCCCATGTCCTTCACTTCAGCGGCTTTCCAGAAGCGCAATTCCGCCGCATGGGTGCCGCTGTTGTCGCCACGCGAAACAAAAGAGGCGTTTTCACTGGCAACCTTCTGCAACGCAGCGGTGATGTCATCGCCCGCCACGCCGGCCGGATCATCTTTCGGTCCGATCAATACGAAATCGTTGTACATCACCGGGAAACGCTCGACGCCATAACCCTCTGCAACGAATTCTTCTTCGGCTACCTGGTTATGCACGAACAGCACGTCGGCATCGCCTCGGCGGCCGGTCTCCAGCGCCTGACCGGTGCCCTGCGCAACCACACGCACTTCAATACCGCTGCTCTTCTGGAATTCTGGCAACAGCTCGCCGAACAGGCCTGATTGTTCGGTCGACGTCGTCGAGGCGACGACGATGGATTCAGCATGCACAATACCAGCGGTCAGCGCGAGGAGGCCTACAGCCGCCGCAGTAGTGCGCAACTGACGGAAGAAAACAGATTTCATGGGATCACTCCGTGAGTATACGAGCCGACGTTTATTGCCGGAATGACGTAATCTAGTGCCCGTGATCACTTCCAGCAATATGAACTCCAGTGCATAGGATTCAATTTCACTACACGCTTTCCGAGCGCCCCAGCCCGGCTCTGATTCAGAATACGTTGATCAATCTGCTGTATGCAGTAGAAAACAATGGCTCGATCTCCGCTGCGGCCAAACATCTTGGCTATTCCTATCGTCACGTGTGGGGCGAGTTGAAGCGCTGGGAAGACGAACTCGGACGCATGTTGATCGTGTGGGAGAAGGGCCAGCCGGCGCGATTGACCGAATTCGGTACCAAATTACTGTGGGCCGAACGCCAAGCCCAAGTGCGTCTACAAGCGCAGATCGAAAACCTCCGTGCGGATCTCGAACGCGCTTTTGCGGTGGCTTTTGACGAATCCACCCACGTTCTGAGCTTTCACGCCAGCCATGACGACGCGTTGAGCAGCCTGCGCGAACACGCGCGCGCGACCAAACTGCATCTCGACATCCGTTTCACCGGCAGCGTCGATGCAA
>DATGNI010000031.1:0-15916 GCA_035306825.1 Azoarcus sp.
CCATGATCTGATCCTGACCAGCGGCGGCGTGTCGGTGGGCGAGGAAGACCATGTCAAACCTGCGGTAGAGGCTGAAGGTTCGATCCAGATGTGGAAGATCGCGATGAAACCGGGCAAACCCCTGGCGTACGGCCGGGTGCATGCGGCAGCCTTCATCGGTTTGCCAGGCAACCCGGTCTCGAGCTTTGTTACCTTTTTGCTGATGGTCCGTCCCTTCCTGCTCGCGACGCAGGGGGCTGCGCGTCGCGAGCCGCGTGCGCTGACCTTGCCGGCAGATTTTGATTGGCCCAAGCCTGACCGGCGGCGCGAATTCCTGCGTGCGCGCATCGGAGAACAGGGTGTCATCCTGCATGCGCATCAAGGTTCGGCGGCGCTGTCTTCAATCGTCTGGGCAGAAGGTCTGCTCGATGTGCCACCGGAGACCACGATTGCCCGCGGCGAGCCCGTGCGTTTCATTCCCTACGGGGAGTTGTTGAATTGAGTTTGAACAGAGAAGTGACATGAATGTGAAAGTTCTTTATTTTGCCGCGCTACGTGATGCGCTCGATTGTGGTGACGAAACCGTCGAATTGCCCGGCAATGTGACCACCATCGGCGAACTGCGCGACTATCTGGCTGCGCGAAGTAGCCGCTGGGCGCCACTGGTCGACACGAAAAACGTGCGCATGGCGCGTAATCAGCGCATCGTGCCGGCGGATGAACCCGTGTCCGGAAACGACGAAATCGCTTTTTTCCCACCGGTGACGGGGGGTTGAACAATGTCCGTCAGCGTCCAGCAACAGGATTTTGATGTCGGCGCCGAAATTTCGGCGCTGACCCGGGGGCGTCACCAGGTGGGCGCTCTCGCGACCTTCACCGGGTTGGTGCGGGACATGAACGTCGGCACCGGTGTGAAGGCCATGACGCTGGAACATTACCCGGGCATGACCGAACGCGCGCTCGAGGAAATTGTGGAGCAGGCGCGTGGTCGCTGGAGTGTGGAGGGCGTACGCGTCATCCATCGTTTCGGCCGACTGGATCCGGGTGACCAGATCGTGTTTGTCGCGGTCACCAGCGCCCACCGCGGCGAGGCCTTTGCTGCGTGTGAATTCATCATGGATTACCTCAAAACCCGCGCACCGTTCTGGAAGCGGGAAGAAACGCCTGAAGGCGCGCGCTGGGTTGATGCGCGCGAGTCGGATGGTGCAGCCGCCAGACGCTGGGAAAAGAACCGGAGTGAGTCTTTCTAGGCCGTCGGGCCGTGGTGGCCGCAGCGGATCGGGCCGAGCGATGAAGCCAGGTTTTCCGACGGCGCAATCGCTCCGTTTCAAATTCTGCAATTCGCTGGTGTCGGATGATTGATCTGGCTTTTGACCAATGGGCGCTGGCCATTTTGGTGGTGTTCATCGGCAGTGTCATCCAGGGCATCATCGGCTACGGAGTGGGCCTGTTTAGCGCGCCTCTGCTGTTTCTGATTGATCCTGCCTTCGTGCCCGCACCGCTGATCATGATCGGCGGCATCCTGCCCTTGCTGGTGTTGCGTGCGAACGCCCATGCGGTGAGGCCGCGCGATCTTGTGGTTGCCCTCCCGGCGGGGCTGATGGGAGTGGGACTCGCCTATGTGCTCGTTGGTCTGCTGGCGCAAGGAACCTGGCAATGGTTGTTCGGCGCGTTGATCGTCCTGGCCGTCCTGGTGAGTGTTCTGCGTTTCGACATTCAGCCGAAACCAACGGCAATTGGTGTGGCCAGTCTCCTGTCGGGTTGTATGGGGACGATCACCGGTGTGGGCGGCCCACCGCTGGGCGTGGCGTTTCAACATGCCGAGCCGGCGCGGGTACGTGGCACCTTGTCGGCGATTTTCGTGCCGATGAGCCTGGTGACGCTGATGGCTCTGTATTTTCTTGACCGCCTCGGTTGGCGCGAGGTGTGGTTGGCGGCGGCGTTGCTGCCCGCGGTGTTTGTCGGCTTCTGGTGCGCAAAGCAATATGGCTGGCGGATTCCGTTTAATTTCTATCGAATGCTGGTTCTGGGTACGGCATTGGTGGCCGGAAGCTATTCGATCTGGCGCGGCCTGGCGTGAGCGCGAGTCTCTCGCTGTAAAAACCCTGCTACAAGTGCTTGAATTCCCCGTGAAAGACGCCATGTTGATCTCATACTGAAATCATCCGGAGGAATCGGCTCATGCGATTCGATAAATTCACTACGCGCTTCCAGCATTCCTTGGCCGAAGCGCAAAGCATTGCGGTCGGCAACGATCAGCAGTTCATTGAGCCTCAGCATCTGCTGGCGGCAATGCTTGACGAAGAAGGCAACGGTACGGCGTCGCTGCTCCAGCGCGCGGGCGTCAATGTGCCGCCGCTGAAGCTTGCGTTGCGCGGTGCGATTGAACGCCTGCCCAAGGTTGAAGGCCACGGCGGTGAAGTGCAGATCGGGCGCGATCTTGCACGGCTGCTGAACCTGACGGATCGGGAAGCGCAAAAACGCGGCGACCAATTCATTGCGGGCGAGATGTTTTTGCTCGCCTTGGCCGACGACAAGGGCGAGAGTTCGCGTCTGCTCAAGGAGCATGGCCTGACCCGCAACGCGCTGGAGACGGCGATTGAGGCCGTGCGCGGCGGACAGTCGGTCGACAGTCAAGAAGCTGAAGGGCAGCGTGAAGCGTTGTCGAAATATTGTCTCGACCTCACCGAGCGCGCGCGTCTGGGCAAGCTGGACCCGGTCATCGGACGCGATGACGAAATCCGTCGCACGATCCAGATTCTGCAACGTCGGACCAAGAACAACCCCGTGTTGATCGGTGAGCCGGGCGTAGGCAAAACGGCGATCGCCGAAGGGCTTGCGCAGCGCATAGTCAATGGTGAGGTGCCTGAAACCCTGCGCGGTAAAAGCGTGCTGTCGCTCGATATGGCGGCGCTGTTGGCCGGGGCGAAATATCGCGGTGAATTCGAAGAGCGTCTGAAGGCGGTGCTGAAGGAAATCGCCAAGGACGAAGGTCGCATCATCCTGTTCATTGACGAAATCCATACCGTCGTGGGGGCAGGCAAGGCCGAAGGCGCGATGGACGCCGGCAACATGCTCAAGCCGGCACTGGCGCGCGGCGAGCTGCATTGCATTGGCGCGACGACGCTGGACGAATACCGTCAGTACATTGAAAAGGACGCCGCACTGGAACGCCGCTTTCAAAAGGTGCAGGTGGAAGAGCCGACGGTGGAGGCGACCATCGCGATTCTGCGGGGTCTGCAGGAACGCTACGAAATTCACCACGGAGTGGATATCACCGACCCGGCGATCGTCGCCGCGGCGGAGCTGTCGAACCGCTACGTCACCGACCGGTTTTTGCCCGACAAGGCGATTGACCTGATTGATGAGGCTGCTGCGCGGATCAAGATGGAGATCGACTCCAAGCCCGAGGTCATGGACCGGCTTGATCGGCGTCTGATCCAGCTCAAGATCGAACGCGAAGCGGTGAAAAAGGAAAGTGATGAGGCCTCGCAGAAACGTCTGCAGCTGATCGAGGAAGAGATTGTCCGGCTGGAGCGTGAGTACAACGATCTGGAAGAAGTGTGGAAGTCGGAGAAAGCCAAGGTGGCTGGCCTGGCTCACGTCAAGGAAGAGATCGACCACGTGAAAGCCGAAATGGCCGAGCTGCAACGCAAAGGCGAACTGGGCAAGGTGGCGGAACTGCAGTACGGCAAATTGCCGCAGCTTGAAGCGCAGTTGAAGGTCGCCGAGCAGGAAAATGGCAGCGCCACGCCGAACAAGCTACTGCGCACGGAAGTCGGAACCGAGGAAATCGCCGAGGTCGTTTCGCGCGCGACCGGCATTCCGGTTGCCCGAATGATGCAGGGCGAACGCGAAAAACTGTTGCAGATGGAAGATCGTTTGCACAATCGGGTGATCGGTCAGGATGAAGCGGTGCGGCTGGTGTCGGATGCCATTCGTCGTTCGCGTGCAGGATTGGCGGATGAAAACCGGCCCTATGGTTCCTTCCTGTTTCTTGGGCCGACGGGGGTCGGCAAGACCGAGCTGTGCAAGACGCTGGCCGAGTTTCTGTTCGATTCAGAAGATCACCTGATCCGAATCGACATGAGTGAATTCATGGAGAAGCATTCCGTGGCACGCCTGATCGGTGCGCCACCGGGGTACGTGGGTTATGAAGAGGGGGGGTACCTGACCGAACAGGTGCGGCGCAAGCCTTACAGCGTGATCCTCTTCGACGAAGTCGAAAAGGCCCACCCGGATGTCTTCAACGTGCTGCTGCAGGTGCTCGACGATGGCCGCATGACCGACGGGCAAGGGCGTACGGTCGATTTCAAGAATACCGTCATCGTGATGACTTCGAACCTTGGCAGCCAGATGATTCAGCAAATGGCGGGCGACGAGTACGACGCGATCAAGCACGCAGTGATGACCGAGGTGAAGGGCTTCTTCCGCCCCGAGTTCATTAACCGTATTGATGAAGTGGTGGTGTTCCACGCGCTCGATGACAAGCACATTGCAGACATTGCGCGCATTCAGCTGCAGCTCCTGGAGAAGCGTTTGCAACGGCTGGAATTGTCGATCGAAGTGAGCGAGGCTGCGTTGGCGCACATCGCGGAAGCGGGCTTCGACCCGGTCTTTGGTGCGCGACCGCTCAAGCGTGCCATTCAGGACCAGATCGAGAATCCGCTGTCGAAAGCCATTCTGGAAGGACGCTTTGCCGCAAAAGACCGCATCCGTGCGGAACTGGACGACCAGAAAGTGGTGTTTTCCAAAGCCTGATCGAGATTATTCTCGAACGCCCGGGCCAGAGGCGACCGCCTCTGGCCCGGGCGTGGTCGCGTCTTCGGCAAAGAAGGCGCCTTAACGTTGGTCTGAAGGCGAACACGATGCAATAATGGGCGTTTTTCGTCTTGCGCTGCCCCGTCGGCGCAGTCACTCGGGAAGGAATGGATGTTCGAGGCTATCCGCAACAACAAGCGTATCGCGCAGGTGATTCTTGCGATCATCATCGTGCCGTTCGCATTTTTCGGCATGGATGCCTATTTCAGCGGCGGGCCGGGGGATGCCGAAGTCGCAAGTGTAGGAAAGTATGACATCAGCGTTGCCGAATTCCAGAACGCGTTGCATCAGCAGCAGGACAATCTGCGTCAGCAGTCCGACGGGCAGATCGATTCGGCCGTGTTCGCGACCTCGGCGTTCCGTCGCGCGGTACTGGAAGATCTCATCAACAACCATGTGATTGCCCAGTTTGCTGCGGAAGAGCGTTTTGGGGTCACCGCGCCGCAGTTGCAGGAATTCATTGCCGAAATGCCGTATTTTCAGGAAAACGGCGTTTTTTCGCGCAGCCGCTATGAAACCGTCCTGCAGTCGAGCGGGCAGAGTCTGGCCGGATTCGAAGCTTCGGTTGCGCGCGATTTGCGCGAACAGCAGATCGTGCAAGGTATTGCCGGTTCGGCCTTTGCGGGCAGCGCAGCGGCGCACAATCTCGTAAATGTTCAGCTTGAAGAGCGGGTCGTGCGCGCACGCGCGTTTGAATTGTCCGAATACCTGGATCAGATAGATATTTCCGCTGCGGACGTCGAAGCGCATTACGAGTCCAACCGGGCGCGCTATGTTCAGCCCGAACGTCTGCGCGCGGCCTATCTGGTGTTCGACGAGGAGGCGATGCTGGAGAACGTTGCCGTCGACGAGGAGACGGTACGGGCCTATTACGACGCCAATGAATCCAATTACGGCATCCCGGAAGAGCGGCGCGCGCGCCATATTCTGGTCAAGGTCGACAGTGATGCGACCGACGAAGAGGTCGCTGCCGCGCGGGAAAAGGCGGAAGATCTGCGCGAAAGACTGCAGGCAGATCCGCAACAGTTTGCTGCCCTGGCGGAAGAGTTTTCAGAAGATCCAGGTTCTGCACGAGCGGGCGGCGACCTTGGTTTCTTCGGCCGAGGAGCGATGGTGGAAGAGTTTGATGCTGCGGTGTTCGACGGCGCGGCCGGTGAACTCAGCGAAGTGGTGCGTACCGACTTTGGTTTTCATCTCATCGAGGTGACCGACGTCAAGGACTCGACGGTGCAACCGTTCGAACAGGTGCGCGACGAGATTGAAGCTGAGCTGAAACGGCAGGAAGCCAGTCGACGTTTCCCGCTGCTCGCCGAGCAGTTCGCCAATATGGTGTATGAGATGCCCGACAGCTTGCAGCCCACCGCCGACGAGCTTGGCCTGACCGTGCAAGAAAGCGACTGGGTGACCCGTGAAGAAGGCGAAATGGCCGGCTTTACGGACGAGCGCCTGATCGAAGGACTGTTTGATCCGGTTCTGCGTGAGAATTCTGAGAACGTTGAGGCGGTTGAGGTCGAGCGCGGGAAAATGGTTGCCGCGCGGGTAATTGAATTCGAGGAAGCGCGCGAATTGTCGTTCGACGAGGTGCGTGAGGAGATCGTTGCCGCACTCACCACCGCTGAAGCCGCAAAACAAGCCGCCGCCAAGGGCGAAGAAATGCTCGCTGCACTGCGCGAAGGGGAAGAGGTCGACGGCGAATGGGGCGAGGCGCGAACCCTGACGCGTTCCAACCCGGCGTTGCCGGAGGCGGCGATGCGTGCGGTGTTCTCCGCGCCGAGTGACACGCTGCCGGCCTATGTCGGGACGACGCTGCCCAGTGGAGACTATGCGCTCTATCGGGTCGAGGCGGTCGAACATCCAGAGTTCGCCACCGACAGCCCGGAAGTGCTGGCCTTCTCGCAACAGTACGATCGTCTCGTGGCGGAACAGGAAATGGCCGCGTTCATTTCTGCGCTGCGCGAATCGTATGGGGTGACCATCAATTTCGATCTGGTCGATCCGGATAACCCGTAATCCCGGCGGTCTGGTTCAGCAGAACAATGAAAAAGCCCGGCTCTGCGCCGGGCTTTTTCATGTCAGACGAGTGCGGGTTTCAGCCTTGCGCGGCGTTGCCCAGGGCGGTGGTGTTGAAGCCGCCATCCACATACATGACTTCGGCGGTGATACCGCTCGCCAGATCCGAACACATGAACGCTGCCGCGTTGCCGACCTCTTCGATCGTGACATTGCGACGCAGCGGTGCGTTGTTTTCGTTAAAGGCGAGCAATTTGCTGAAACTGCCAATGCCGGACGCGGCCAGGGTTTTGATCGGTCCGGCCGAAATGGCGTTGACACGCGTGCCTTCGGGGCCGAGGGTAACGGCCATGTAGCGCACGGCGGATTCGAGGCTGGCCTTGGCCAATCCCATGATGTTGTAGTTCGGCATGGTGCGTACTGCGCCCAGATAGGTCAGGGTCAGTATCGAACCGTTGCGTCCTTTCATCAGCGGACGCGCAGCCTTGGCGAGCAGCGGCAAACTGCCGGTGCTGATTTCCTGGGAGGCGCGGAACGCTTCGCGCGAAAACCCTTCGAGGAAATCGCCCTCGAGTGCATCACTGGGTGCGAAGGCGATGGAGTGCACAAAGCTGTCGAGTCCGCCCCAGGCGTCTTGAATGCTGTTGAACAACGCGGTGATTTGCGTGTCATCCTGGACATCGAGGGGAAAGATGAGATCGCTGTCAAATTGGGATGCGAGGTTAGCGACTCGCTCCTTGAAGCGCTCGTTCTGGTAGGTAAAGGCAAGCTCAGCACCCTCCCGGTGCATTGCTTTCGCGATGCCGTAGGCGATTGAACGGTTGCTCAACAACCCGGTGATTAGAATGCGTTTGCCAGCGAGAAAGCCCATTGTTTTTACGTGATTCCGTGGTTAGGGATTTGCGGAGTATAGCTGATGCGTGCGGCGCAAGCCGGGCGTTGGCGAGGAAGAGGAAGAGAAACTCCATGAACAAATTGCGATTCGACAACACTTTTGTACGCGAACTTCCCGGCGATCCGGAGGATTCTCTCGCGGTGAGACAGGTGCATGGCGCGTGCTGGTCGCGCGTGATGCCAACGCCGGTGGCTGCCCCCCGGTTGCTGGCATGGTCGCCGGAGGTTGCGGAATTGCTCGATCTGAGCGCGGAGGAGGTCGAGTCGCCAGAGTTTGCCGAGGTGTTCGGGGGCAATGCGCTGGTCGAGGGCATGGAGCCGTACGCCGCGTGCTACGGCGGCCATCAATTCGGCAATTGGGCCGGGCAGCTTGGTGACGGTCGAGCGATTACGCTTGGCGAAACGCTCAATGCGCGCGGCGAGCGCTGGGAGCTTCAGCTCAAAGGCGCGGGGCCAACGCCGTATTCACGCATGGCGGACGGGCGCGCGGTGCTGCGTTCTTCGCTGCGGGAATTCCTGTGCAGTGAGGCCATGCATCACCTGGGCGTGCCAACGACGCGGGCGCTCAGTCTTGTCGGCACCGGCGAGCAGGTGATGCGCGACATGTTCTATGACGGTCATCCACGCCCCGAGCCGGGAGCAGTCGTGTGCCGGGTGGCGCCGTCCTTCATTCGTTTTGGCAATTTCGAACTGTTCACTTCGCGCGGCGAGCTTGATCTGCTGGAAAAACTTGTCGACTTCACCATTGCGCGTGATTTCCCGTGGATTGAGGGCGATGTGGCGATACGCCGGAAAGCCTGGTTCAAGGAGATTTGCGAGCGCACTGCGCGGATGATTGCGCATTGGATGCGCGTGGGCTTCGTGCATGGGGTAATGAATACGGACAACATGTCCGTATTGGGCCTCACGATCGATTACGGCCCTTATGGCTGGATCGACAACTATGACCTCAACTGGACCCCGAATACGACCGATGCCGGTACGCGTCGCTATCGTTTCGGCGCCCAGTCGCAGATCGGACAATGGAATCTGGTGCGTTTTGCCAATGCGCTGCATCCGCTGCTGCAAGAGGTGGATCCGCTGGTCGAGGGCATTGAACGCTACAACACGCTTTTTGCGGAAGAGCACAGCCGCATGTGGGCGGAAAAGCTGGGTCTGTCCGCATTGAATGAAGACGATCAACACCGCATCGAGCGTTTGCAGGGAGTGCTTACCCGCGCGGAAATGGATATGACGATCTTCTTCCGCGAGCTGGCGCGTCTGGATCCGGAAACGCCGTCCATCGAGGTGGTGGCCGATGCCTTCTATACGGAAGAGGGGCGGCAGCGTCATGGGGAGGCCGTCACCTCCTGGCTGACCGACTACGCAGCGCGTTTGCGTCAGGATGGTTTGCCTGCAGCGGAGCGTGTAGCGCGCATGAACGCCGCCAACCCGCGTTACGTCCTGCGCAACTATCTTGCACAGGAAGCGATTGATCTGGCGGAGGCGGGGGATGTGTCACGCGTCAATGAATTGCTCGACGTGATGCGCAAGCCTTATGAAGACCAGCCCGGACGCGAGCATTTTGCCGCGAAACGGCCGGATTGGGCGCGCCAAAAAGCGGGCTGCTCAATGTTGTCGTGCAGTTCGTGACGGGCGGGCGAGTGAATTGGACGGGCTGAACGGGCATCGGCTGCGCGCCGGAAGAATCACCTTCCGGCGCGCAGGTAGATCAGAACGGGCGCACCCCGATCAGCATCGCATGCAGATGCATTGCGAACACCACCCAAAGGCCCGCACCCACGGCCAGTGCGATCAGGTCGCGTACGATGCGTGCCTCGGCAGGGCGCACGCCCGCGTTGCGATCGCGTCGACGCGAGATGCTGAGATTGGCCACGGCCCAGACAAGGAAACTGCCGAACAGCAACACGTCTGCCAGCGTGCCATTGGCGAGCAGGTGAGCGAGCGCCCACAGTTTCACGCCGGCCACCATCGGATGGCCGATACGCGCGCGCATATGGGTGCCCGGTATGTACGCGGCCACGATCAGTACGAAGGCCGGCAACGTCAGCAGGGCGGCGAGATGGCGCGTCCATAGCGGCGGCGTATAGAGCACGATCGGGGCCTCGCGTGCCATGCCGTAACCGATTACGATCAACGCCAGGCCGACGATTGCGATCCAGCTATGAATCAGCTTCCAGCCCTTCACGCCAAAACGTTCGATGTAACCGTCGCGGCTGTCCGGGGCGAGCATGCGCACGGAGTGAATCGATAGAAACAGCCAGAGGCCGGCAATCAGCGCAATCATAGGGGCGGTTCCGAGTTAAACGGTTCAGATTTTTGCGCGCATCATGCGCGCTTTTTCGCGTTCCCAGTCCTGCTGTTTTGCCGTTTCACGCTTGTCGAACTGTTTCTTGCCCTTGGCCAGTCCGACCGTGAGCTTGATGCGCCCCTTCGAATAATGCAGATCAAGCGGCACCAGCGTATAGCCGGCACGTTCGACCTTGCCGACCAATTTTCCGATCTCGCGTGCATGCAGCAAAAGCTTGCGCGTGCGCGTCGGATTGGGGGTGACATGGGTGGAGACGGACTGAAGTGGCGAAATATGCATGCCCAGCAGGAAGACCTCACCGTTGCGCACGAGAACGTAGGCTTCCTTGATGTTCGCACGTCCCGCGCGAATGCCTTTTACTTCCCAGCCTTCGAGGACGATGCCGGCCTCGAGCTTTTCCTCGATGAAGTAATCGTGAAAGGCTTTGCGGTTATCGATAATGCTCATGAATGCAGATGTCTTGGACCGGGACGCTGGGATGAAGGCAGGCTCTCATTAGAGAGTCTATCCTCAGGTAGAATGGACAATCTTAACAGTTCGTCGCCGCAACATCCCTGTTTATGGCTGAAGTCAGCAAGACCGTCCTCATAGAGTATTCGCCCGCGCAAATGTTCGAACTGGTCGAACGCTGCGAGGATTATCCCAAGTTTCTGCCTTGGTGCGACGGGACGGAAGTGCACGAGCGTTCAGAGGATAAAACGATCGCGACGCTGAACGTCAATTACCATGGCATCAAGACGCATTTTACGACTGAAAACCGGAAAGATGCGCCGCATGAAATGCACTTGCGCTTGCGCGACGGACCGTTTCGTCATCTTGAGGGCGGATGGTTTTTTCATCCGCTCGGCGAGACTGCGTGCAAGATTGAATTTCGTTTGCATTACGAATTCGAGCATCGTCTGCTCGAAAAAGCGCTCGGGCCGGTCTTCAATCACATCGCAAACACCTTTGTGGATGCGTTCGTAAAGCGTGCCGGACAAGTGTATTAGGTTGTCGAATGCGAACGAATGGGACGGATCAATGCGGTCTGTCTTTTCCATGGGCGCAATCCAGCCATCTTGAACCCCGAAGTCTTTCCGGGCGTGCTTTCAATCGAGGCGCGCTTTGCAAGGCAGGAGATGAACACAGTGATCAACGTTGAAGTCACCTATGCACCCGAGCCGCATCGTTACGAAACGGTAAAGCTTGTGCTCAACGATGGCGCAACGGTGAACGATGCGGTGCAGGAATCCGGCTTGCTGGAGAAATATCCCGAGATCGATCTCGACGGCAAGAACAAGGTCGGTATCTACGCCAAGCTGACGAAACTGGACGCGACTTTGCGCGATCGCGATCGGCTGGAAATCTATCGGCCCCTGATCGCTGATCCCAAGGCCGTGCGCCGCAAGCGGGCGGAAGAGAACAAGACGGCGAAAAAGGACAGCGAGAAAGCCGAGCCGGCGAAAACCTGAAACCGGCTGCAAACCTGAAGCCGGCTTTGGCGCAGCGGTCGTGTCAGGACGTCAGGTCTGTCCGTCGCAGTTCGTGTCAATGAATGTGCGGATGCGTTCGGTTTCCTGTTGGCGAGCCGTATCGCCCAGGAATTCGCGCTCGCCCTGTTCATTGAAGCGCGCGACGCGTTGGCCGCTTTCGAGTGCGGCAAGCTGATTACGCGCCCGCTGGCAGGTCTGTTCCAGCTCTTCCGCGCGCTTGCGCTCTTCTTCGGCCTGGGCTTCGGTTTCAGCAGCATTCTCGCGCGCGATGCGCATTTCTTCGACTTGCTCCTGCGCGGTGGAAGTTTCTGTCGTCGCCGTTTCTTCCTTGACGGGCGCACGGGCCGGGGCGCTCCCACGCACCAGACGGGCTTCGACGCCCGCTGGCGGACGGTCGCCGTAGTACAGTTTTCCGTTTTCGCGCCATTCATAGATCTCTGCGTGCGCAGGGGTGAGTGCAGCCACGCATAGCAACACGGCGAGACAGAATTTGAGCATGCAATTCTCCTTGGGGACCATTGGGGCTCACACGTGCCCGAACGGGTCTGTATAATAGGGTTTTGGCCGAAAGGAAATAGCCATGCGCGTGATCCAGAAGGCGCTGACGTTCGATGACGTCCTTCTCGTACCCGCCCATTCCACTGTCTTGCCGCGCGACGTGGGGCTGTCTACGCGACTCACGCGTAACATCCGCATCAATATTCCATTGGTGTCTGCCGCGATGGATACCGTGACCGAATCCCGCCTGGCTATCACGCTTGCGCAGGAAGGTGGCATCGGTATCGTGCACAAAAACATCTCTATCCAGCAACAGGCGGTGGAGGTGGCGAATGTGAAGCGCTACGAGAGCGGCGTGCTCAAGGACCCGATTACGATTCCGCCGTCGATGAGCGTGCGTGAAGTCGTTGCGTTGACACAACAACACCGTTTTTCCGGGCTGCCGGTGCTCGAAGGCAAGCGTGTCGTCGGCATCGTCACGAACCGCGATTTGCGGTTCGAGGTGCAGCTTGATCAGCCGGTATCCAACATCATGACGCCACGCGAGCGTCTGGTGACGGTGAAAGAAGGGGCGAGTCTCGACGAGGCGCGTCGCCTGATGCACAAACACCGTCTCGAACGCGTTCTCGTGATCAATGATGATGACGATCTGCTTGGCCTGATTACCGTCAAGGACATGCAAAAATCCACCGAGCACCCGCTGGCAACGAAAGACGAGCTGGGTCGTCTGCGCGTTGGCGCGGCAGTCGGCGTGGGCGAAGGCACTGAAGAGCGCGTCGAGGCGCTGGCCGCCGCCGGTGTGGATGTGATCGTTGTCGATACTGCGCACGGCCATGCCCAAGGGGTTCTGGATCGCGTGCGCTGGATCAAGCAGAACTTTCCGCAAATCGAAGTGGTGGGCGGAAACATCTGTACTGCAGCGGCTGCGCTGGCCTTGGTTGATGCGGGCGCGGACGGCGTGAAAGTGGGGATCGGACCCGGTTCGATCTGCACCACCCGCATCATTGCGGGAGTCGGCATGCCGCAGGTCTCGGCCGTGGCCAACGTATCCTCCGCGCTTACCGGCACGGGTGTGCCAATGATCGCCGACGGCGGCATTCGCTACTCGGGTGACATCTCCAAGGCCATTGCGGCGGGCGCGGATGCGGTCATGCTCGGCGGCCTGTTTGCCGGCACCGAGGAGGCGCCGGGCGAAACGGTGCTGTACCAGGGACGTTCGTACAAGGCCTATCGGGGCATGGGTTCGCTCGGAGCGATGCAGCAGGGTGCGGCCGATCGGTATTTCCAGGACGCCTCGGCCAGCGCTGACAAACTCGTGCCCGAGGGTATCGAAGGACGTGTGCCTTACAAAGGCCCGGTGTCGGCGGTGATTCACCAGTTGGTGGGGGGGCTGCGTGCCTCGCTGGGGTATGTCGGCTGCAAGGATCTCGACGAAATGCGCGAACGTGCCGAGTTCGTCGAAATCACGTCTGCCGGCGTGAGTGAGTCGCACGTGCATGATGTGCAAATCACCCAGGAAGCGCCGAACTATCACATCGATTGATGCGCATTCCGTGTATTCGGGGCGGCTTCGGCCGCCTTTCTTCTTTCAGAGCACCGCATGATCCATCAAAAAATTCTGATCCTTGATTTCGGCTCCCAGGTTACTCAGCTCATCGCGCGTCGTGTGCGTGAAGCGCACGTCTATTGTGAGGTGCATCCGTGTGACGTGACGAGTGATTGGGTGCGCGAATTCGCGGCCGACGGCCAGCTCAAGGGCGTCATCCTGTCGGGCGGCCATGCCAGTGTGTATGAGGTGGATGACCGTGCGCCTGACGCGGTGTTCGAGCTGGGAATTCCGGTGCTGGGCATTTGCTACGGCATGCAGACCATGGCGCAGCAATTGGGCGGGAAGGTGGAAGGCAGCCATTCACGTGAATTCGGTTATGCCGAAGTGCGCGCGCGCGGCCACACTGGATTGTTGCAAGGCATCGAAGACTTCAGCACCAGCGAAGGCCACGGCATGCTGAAAGTGTGGATGAGCCACGGTGACAAGGTCGTCGAACTGCCGCCGGGTTTCAAGTTGATGGCGAGTACGTCGAACTGCCCCATTGCCGGCATGGCCGACGAGACGCGCCATTTCTACGGCGTGCAATTCCACCCCGAAGTCACGCACACCGTGCAGGGGCAAGCCATTCTCAATCGCTTCGTGCTCGACATCTGTGGCGCCAAGCCTGATTGGGTCATGGGCAATTACATTGACGAGGCCGTCGCCCGCATCCGTGAGCAAGTGGGGGAAGAGGAAGTCATTCTTGGCCTGTCCGGCGGCGTCGATTCTTCCGTGGCCGCCGCGCTGATCCATCGGGCCATCGGCGATCAGCTCACCTGCGTGTTCGTCGATCACGGTTTGCTGCGCAAGGATGAAGGCAAGATGGTGATTGAGATGTTCGCGGGCAAGTTGCACGCCAACATCATCACCGTGGATGCTGCCGAACAGTTTCTCGGCCATCTGAAAGGCGTGGAGGATCCCGAGCAGAAACGTAAGATCATCGGTCGGGAGTTCGTTGAGGTTTTCAAGGCTGAAGCGGCCAAATTGAAGGCGGGCGGCAACGGCCACAAGGGCGCCACATTTCTTGCACAAGGCACCATTTACCCGGACGTGATCGAGTCTGGCGGCGCCAAAAGCAAAAAAGCTGTCACCATCAAAAGTCACCACAACGTAGGGGGCTTGCCCGAACAACTCGGCCTGAAGCTTCTGGAACCCCTGCGCGATCTTTTCAAGGACGAAGTGCGCGAACTGGGCGTAGCCCTCGGTTTGGCGCCCGAAATGGTCTATCGCCATCCGTTCCCCGGTCCGGGTCTAGGCGTGCGCATCCTGGGTGAGGTCAAAAAGGAATACGCCGACCTGCTGCGCGAGGCCGACGCCATCTTCATCGAAGAACTGCGCAACTTCACCGACAGCGCCAGCGGCAAAACCTGGTATGACCTCACCAGTCAGGCCTTCACCGTGTTTCTGCCAGTCAAGAGCGTTGGCGTGATGGGCGATGGTCGCGTCTATGACTATGTTGTCGCCCTGCGCGCCGTGCAGACCAGCGACTTCATGACGGCCGATTGGGCCGAACTCCCGTATGCACTGCTGAAAAAGGTCTCCAGCCGAATCATCAATGAGGTGAGAGGGATCAGCCGCGTGACCTACGACGTATCGAGCAAACCGCCGGCGACCATTGAGTGGGAGTGATCCTACGTCTGGCACGGCCAGGCACCTGATGGCATGAAATGCCCTGAAGCCCGCTTAATTGCGGGCTTCCGCCTGGTACAGAGCATGAGCCGTCGTGGAAATTGCTAGGACAACGCCCCCATGGAGCGTCTGTTCCGCAGCTTGAAAACAGAATGGATACCGCCGCATTGGCGTCGACTATGGAAGGGCTAGAAAACGGGCACTACGCAGCACTGCCTACGCCCTGGCGCAAAATTGTGTTTGGCCTGCCGCTGGGGCATTGCGAAGGGGATGGTCACCTCAAACGCCTGGATCTTCTGCTCGAACTTCGCGAAGAAATAGCCGCGCAAGCGCCGCCAGAGCTATTACCGATATACAAGTCTTTGGTGAAGCAAGCGGGTGATGTCCGCCAGGTTATTGCGGCTTTTGGACGGCACCCCATCGCAATCATTTACTGGGTCGTAAATCCACGCCCGAGGAAGAAATCTATCTAGGCGAGAAGCAGTTTCCACATTTACGAGCACTTCTAAACGTTCAGTAAGCTGGTATCCCCAACGCCACTGCCCACGCATCCACCCCACTTGTTCGACCCGTAAAAAACCGCCAAGGCTCTGAAGAGAGCCCGGCGGTTGATGTCAAAGCCGGCTTTTTCCCCCGACTTATCGAGTCTGTCTGAAGAGATCCAGCTCAACCTCGTAACTGGGTTCAGGCTTCTTGAACAGATAGTTGCCGTTG
>DATGNI010000032.1:0-2894 GCA_035306825.1 Azoarcus sp.
GATTCACTGTGCTGGTTGTTCTCGCCGTATTTGTGAACCGAGTGGGGTGCAGAAAAGGTAGCGGAATACTCGAAACTAAAGCCCATCAACGGTGAGCGTCGCGAAAAGGCTGAATTGCTCAGCCGACTGTTGAATCAGTCGATCGCGTTCAGGGCCGACTGGTTTGACGGTTTTACGCAGTTTTCTGGGGCTGATTGCACGTCGTGGCTCGGTCTTGCGCTGACTTCGTGAATGCTCAGTGACGCGAGACCGAAGAGCGCCACAGAGCATGGTGGGGCTCATTGTTTGTATGGGCCGTGCAAGACCGAAAAAACTGCCGGACGTTTGAAATGAGGGTCGTCATTTTTAGAACGGTCCTTCGCGGCCGCGCTGCTGTTCCAACCCGGAACTCACCGGGCTGAAACAGGGTTTTCGCTGATACACGCGTGTGCGCTAGCGAGCTATCCACGCTTGGCCAACCTGGTTTGCTCGTTCGCGCCGTATAAGATTATTCGAAGGTGCGTGGCTTGAGCACGTCGGGCTTGAGGAAATCCTTCTCACCGACATTCTGGTGCTCACCGAGGATGCGGCCGTCGAACTCGGTACCGTACAGCGTGTGCTTGTGGAAGGTTTCGAGATAGCGTTCGCGGGTTTCCACCGCATTGCCTTCATAGCGCGGATCCTGTGGCCGCTCACGGCTGTTAATGTATTGCGCCACATCCCAGGCTTGCTGATCTGTGAGCCGGCCGGGTTGGCCGTAAGGCATGTTGTATTTGATGAAAGCCGCAAGCGTAAATATTCGCGAGATTCCCGCTCCCCAGTTGTAGGACGTGTCGCCCCACACGGCGGGGAAAATGGCTTCACCGGATTCGTTGCGCAAACCTTCACCTTGATCACCGTGGCAGATCGCACAGCTTTCCGCATACAGCGCCTTGCCCCGGTCAACGTCAGGCGTTTCGGGCGGCTGCGGCAAACGGCCATAGCCGCGACCGTATATGTTGCTGCCGTCACTGTACATCGGTGCGCCCGTCGCCAGCCACTGATGATAAGCTGAGATGGCCAACATGTCGTCGCTGCCGTACGCGGGTGGCTTGCCGTTCATTGAGAAGCTGAAGCAGCCGGCGATTCGCTCTTCGAGCGAATTGACGTGATCGTTCTTGGGCCGATAGTTGGGCAGTAGAACCGCCGCCGGCCATACCGGTGCGGAGTACGGCAAACGGCCCTCGTCCAGGTGGCAACTGCTGCAGTTCATGTCGTTGAATACATACTCGCCGCGATACTGCTGAGTGTTTATGAACATGTCGCGCCCCTTGCGGATGACGCGCTTGAGTTCCGGGTGTAAGGACGAGGCTTCGAGGTCTTCCATCGTCGGCGGGGTGTGGATGTATTGCCCTTCCTTCGGCTCAGGAAGGGTCGGCTCGAAGCGCTGAGTCTCAGCCTTTGCGAGCGTCGCCAGACCGATCGTGGCGACCGCCGCCGCGACGAGGCTGATACGGGAAACAGGGTGATTCAGACTCATTTTCACTCTCCTCGTCTCATTGCTGAGCCGACGACGGCTGGCGCGCCAGCCAGGCGGATACCGCCTCGATCTGTCGGTCATCCATGCGCTCGGCAATGGCCGCCATCAGGTTGAGGGGGTCGTTGTTGCGACGTTGTGCTTGCCATGCACGGATCTGATCTGCGATATAGCCCGCGTTCTGTCCGGCGATGGCGGGGAAAGAGTTGCCCACGCCGAGGTTGTCGGGCCCATGACAGCCGGCGCACGGCGGAATGTAGCGCTCCCAATCGCCACGGGTGGCCAATTTTTCGCCAAGAGCGAGCGTGGCGTCGTCGGCCTCTTCGCCGCCTTTGCCTGGCGTCGGCGGCATCTCGGCATAATAGGCGGAGATATCGCGCATCTGCTGTTCGTTCAGCATGCCGGCGAACGCCTGCATCGTCGCACTCTCACGGCTTCCGTCCTTGAAGCTTTGGAGTTGCTTGTATAGGTAGTCGGCATTCAAACCGGCCATGCGCGGCCACGATTCTCCGCCCGGTACATTGGCTCCGCTGCCATCAGCCTGATGACAGGCTACACAGGTCACCGCGATTTCTTTACCACGCTCGGCCGAGCCCGAATCCGCTGCATGAGCCGCTACCGCGACCATGCCAAAAACCAGCCACGCTGGCCACCTGCTCCACTTGGACATGAAAGCTCTCCTATAAACCACAACGGCTTCACGGATTACCATAGCAGCAATCCGCGAATTTTGGCCTGACGATTACTTTATAAAGCCCGCAGAATTTCTTATGAGTCTGCGCAGAAGCACAAATGAAAATCCCCAACCAAAAACGGTTGGGGATTGGGTGTTGGTGGTGGAACACGGAACCGGGCCCGCGTCCGTTTGCCGAGTTAAGTAGTAACGCCTTGGCCTTGAGGGCGTGGATTCGACGATTTGTCCACTTCGATTGCTTGCTCAGCTACAAGCAGTAGCGCATAATGTCATCATTTTGATGATGTGATCCGGCTACCAATGGACAAACATAAAACCAATCACAGTCTTTCGGTCGTTCGTCGTGGATGAGGAGCCTTCGGTGACCCAACCCCCGCGCGTCGAGAGCTTGAGCCTCGCCCAGCGCGAGCGGCTGGCCTACATCGACTTCCGGCTCTACTTCTTCGGTGAGATTGGTCGCCCAGGCCTGATTGAGCGCTTTGGTGTGGCGCCTGCAGGGGCGACACGCGATTTGGCTCTGTACCGGGAAATCGCGCCGCAGAACATCACCTTTGACGGTAGCAACAAGATCTACCGTATCGGGCAGGCATTCTCCCCGCTGTTCGATCACGCATCGCAGCGCGTGCTGTCCGCGCTGGCTCTGGGCTTCGGCGATGGCGTGAACGGCGCAACGCAGCCGCTGCTGCCGTGCGAGTCACCCACCGC
>DATGNI010000033.1:0-11338 GCA_035306825.1 Azoarcus sp.
CGTTCCGACTTTTGATGCCAAGGGCTTCTTGCGCACCGTGCCCGAAGAACCCGGCATCTATCGCATGATCGGCGCAGACGAAAAAGTGCTGTACGTCGGCAAGGCGAAGAATTTGCGTCGGCGCGTATCGAATTATTTTCAACGCACCCAGCCGAGCCCGCGTATTGCGCTCATGGTGTCGCAGATCGTTCGTGTCGATATCACGCCGACACGTTCAGAGGCCGAGGCGCTGATCCTCGAAAACAACCTCATCAAACAGCTCGCGCCGCGCTACAACATCCTGTTCCGCGACGACAAGTCCTATCCCTATATCAGTCTGACCGCGCATGATTTTCCGCGTCTGGCCTATCACCGGGGAACCTTCGCCAAGGGCGCGCGCTATTTTGGTCCGTTCCCGAATGGGGGTGCAGCGAAGGAAAGCATTCAGCTGCTGCAGAAAATATTCCGCCTGCGTACGTGCGAAGATGCGGTGTTTCGCAACCGTTCGCGACCGTGTTTATTGCATCAGATTCAACGTTGCACCGCACCCTGTGTGGGTCTGATCGATGAGGAAGGCTACGCTGCTGATGTGCGCATGGCCGCACGTTTTCTGGATGGCCGCACAAACGAGGTGCTCGATACCTTGAGCGCGCGCATGAATGAAGCTGCAGAACGCTTGGCGTTTGAAGAAGCTGCGGCTTGTCGCGATCAGATTCGCACCTTGCAGGCTGTACTGCAGCGTCAGTTTGTTGACAGCGGGCGAGACGAGGATGTCGATATCATCGCTGCGCTGGAAGAGGGCGGGGTGGTGTGCATCAACCTTGCGATGGTTCGCGGCGGGCGTCATCTGGGTGATCGCCCGCAGTTCCCGACCAGCGCCGCCGGCTGTGATGCTTCCGGCGCGCTGGTGGCGTTTGTTGAACAGCATTATCGAGAACATCCGCTACCTGCGCGTATTGTCGTTGCGGCGCATAAGGATGAACTCAAAAACCTGCTCATGGAAGTGAGCGACAAGCCCGTTGGAGTTGTGCAAGCGCGTTCGGCTGCCGAGAAGGCGTGGCTTGAAATGGCGACCAGGAATGCGCAGATTGCGATCCGCGTTCGCCAACAGGATGCCGGACGTGTTGCTGCGCGCCTCGAGGGGCTGCGCGAAGCGCTTGGCCTGCCTGAGGCGCCACAACGTATCGAATGTTTCGATATCAGTCACACGATGGGCGAAGCCACCGTTGCCTCTTGTGTTGTGTGCGTCGATGGGGTGATGAAAAATTCCGAATATCGTCGTTACAACATCGCCGGCATCACTGGCGGCGACGATTTTGCGGCAATGAGGCAGGTTCTTGAGCGGCGTTACGGAAAAGCCGTCGAGGGAAACGGCGTCCTCCCCGATCTGATTCTGATTGACGGCGGAAAGGGCCAGGTGAGCGCGGCTTTTGGCGTGCTCGCGAATCTCGGTCTGGAAGGGGTGGAAATGGTGGGGGTGGCCAAAGGCTTAGGACGCAAGCCAGGGCTGGAGACGCTGATTTTTCCGGGCGCGCGGGCTCCGCTGAATCTGCCGTCAGATGCTCCGGCCTTGCATCTGATTCAGGAAATCCGCGATGAGGCACACCGCTTTGCCATCACCGGTCACCGCACACGCCGCGCAAAAGCGCGCATTGGTTCAAGGCTTGACGACATTCCGGGTGTGGGGCCGGCGCGTCGCCGCAAACTGCTGGAGACTTTTGGTGGTCTGGATGAAGTGCGCGCAGCCACCATCGATGATCTATGCCGCGTTGACGGCATCAGCCGAAAGCTGGCCGAACAGATATACTCCGCGCTGCGCTGACCAACTTCCTTGCTGACCTGTCTGTATGGAATTCAACATCCCCAATACGCTTACTTTGCTGCGGATCGCTGCGATCCCGCTGTTTGTCGGCGTCTTTTATCTGCCAGAAGGGTGGTTGTCCGAAGGACAGACCAATCTCCTCGCAACGGTGTTGTTCATTGCCGCTGCGTTGACTGATTGGCTCGATGGCTACCTTGCACGCAGCTTGGGGCAAACCTCGGCCTTCGGCGCATTTCTCGACCCGGTGGCGGATAAACTGATGGTGGCTGCAGCGTTGATCGTGCTGGTGCAGATCGGACGCGTGGACGCGATCATTGCCGTCATTATCATCGGGCGCGAAATCACGATTTCAGCCCTGCGCGAATGGATGGCGCGCGTGGGTCAGTCGGCCAGCATGGCGGTGGCGACGGTCGGAAAGCTCAAAACCGCGGCACAGATGATTGCGTTGATTTTTCTGCTCTACGACGGCGTGATTGGCGGATTCTCTCTCCGTCCGTTGGGTACGGCGTTGATCTACGTGGCGGCGGCGCTGACGTTATGGTCAATGATCTATTATTTGCGCCGTGCCCTGCCGCTGTTGACGAGCGTCGGACGCTGAAACGTTTGGTGTCCGAGGCGAACGGCTCGGGCGTGCAGGGCACGCGTTGCCTCAGCCCCTGACCGCGGGATCTCACCGAGGTTTTGGCCATGCTCCCGGCGTGAGCTCACAGCTGTGAAAGCCGTATCTGCCACGCCGACGATCCTCCAGGTAGTGTTCCAGCGTGAGCGAAACCGTCCGAAAAGCCAGCTCATTCCAGGGAATATCCTCTTCAGAAAACCAGCACACCTCAAGTGACTCCTCGCCCGGGGCTACCCCTGGCGTGAGCAGGTGGGCGCGGTACATCAGATGAACCTGGTTGATATGAGGTACGTTGATCAGCGTAAATAGATCGCTGATGGCGATGCGCGCACAGGCCTCCTCCCAGGTTTCGCGCGCGGCGCCTTCCATCGAGCTTTCTCCGTTTTCCATGAAACCGGCGGGCAGGGTCCAAAAGCCGTGACGCGGTTCTATCGCGCGACGGCACAGCAAAATGCCGCCGTCGTTTTCGACGACCGCGCCGACCACGATTTTAGGATTGACATAGTGTATGGCGCCGCATTGGTCGCAGACGTGGCGCGGAAGATTGTCCCCAGCGGGGGTGCGCCACGTCAGGTTCCCTCCACAGGTCGAGCAGAATTTCATCATGGGTACGATCGGATTGACTGGTGTAATTCTAGCCGCACAGCCGACGACGGAGTCATCCTTGTCATCAACGCGATGAACGCCGCCGTGACAGCGCTTTGACAACACTCTCTTTTCATTGAAGTGTGGTTTTTTTGTTTGCTCGTACGCGAATTATTGCAATCGGTAACAGGGTGTGAGAGCCTTCATAAAACATTTCTTAATGTTTCTTCGTAACTTTTTTGCAATGAATGATCGGGACGGGTGGGCGATTTGCAGGATGAGATTCGGGAGCTGAACCTCGCTTATTTGATTCTGGCTCAGAAAATGCTCCGTGAAGACCACGATGCTGCAATGCTTCGTCTCGGTCTGGATGATGAGGCCGCCGAATTGATCGCTGGCTTGTCGAGTGCGCGCTTGGTGCATATGGCATCGAGCCAGATGTTGTTACCGGTGTTTCGCTGCGCGGATGGCCAGCTTGCCGGCTTGCTGGCGGGAGAGGGGCGGGACCCCACCAGTTCCAGCATTCACGCCGCAATCGTGGCCGCAAGTCGGCTGAATATCGAGGGACGCTGAGGGATATCATGGCGGTCACAAAAAAAAGTGCGATTACGGATGCTGAAGACGTGCATCGCGCCGTTGAGATGGTGCGTCTGGGCGCACGCATGCAGATGCTCGAGGCCGAAACGCGTTTGAGCCGCGAGCGGCTTCTGAAAATTTACAAGGAAGTTCGTGGGGTTTCACCCCCGAAAGGCATGCTGCCGTTCTCAACCGATTGGTTCATGGCGTGGCAGCCGAATGTTCACGGCTCATTGTTCATGGGGTTTCATCGCTATTTTAGCGAGCGCCGCGGGTTGCTCCCGCTCAATGCGGTACTGAAAGCCTACAACATGTATCTGGATCACCTGGATGAGGTGGGCCTCGAACCAGTGTTGAGCCTCACGCGCGCGTGGACGCTGGTACGTTTTTTCGATGCCGACATGTTCCAATACGCTTCATGCGGGCGCTGTCAGGGACAGTTCATTGCGCACGCCCATGATCCGGTGCATGACTATGTCTGCGGCTTGTGTAATATGCCTTCGCGTGCCGGCAAAGGGCGACGGAGTGGCAAGCTCAGCCCGAATGCGAAAGCAGTGCGTGGCAAGGGCGCCCTCAAGCCGGTACCGGCTTGATCGCAGGCGCCGCGTAATAAAAAGGCCGCTTTTTGCGGCCTTTTTGCTGCGCGGCGTTAAGTTTTTCCTGGCTGTGTCGTTGAACACATTGCTGTACCCGATGATTCTGGATCGACGTCCCGAGGTAACCCCGTGCTGCTTGCAATTGGCTATGTGATCGTCCTGCTCGCTTCGGTCGGAACCTATGCCTTGCACGGAAACGTAATGGCGTTGTGGGTGCCGATCGAATACATAGCGATTTTCGGTTTGATGGTCGGTGCCTTCGTCGGCGGGACCTCGCCGCGCGTCATCAAGAGCACGCTGCGCGCGACCCCGAGCGTATTGCGCGGGGAACGCTACGACAAGGCGCTCTACATCAATCTGTTGAGTTTGCTGTACGAGGTGCTCGCCAAAGTGCGCAAGGAAGGGTTGATGGCGATCGAGGACGATATCGAGGCGCCAGAATCGAGCGCACTTTTTCAGCGCTATCCGGATGTACTGGCCGATCATCATGCGATCGAATTTCTGACGGATTATCTGCGCATGATGGTCGGCGGAAATTTGAATGCGTTCGAAATCGAATCCCTGATGGACGCTGAAATTGCGACCCATCATGAAGAGGCGCATGAACCGGCGGGCGTGTTCGCCAAACTGGGCGACGCGCTGCCAGCCTTCGGTATCGTGGTGGCCGTGATGGGCGTTGTAAACGTCATGGGCTCGGTCGGGGAACCGCCCGCGGTACTCGGAAAAATGCTGGCCGGAGCGCTGGTCGGGACGTTTTTGGGGATTTTGTTGTCCTACGGTTTCGTGCAGCCGATTGCCAGCCAATTGACGCAACGTGCGGACGCGCGCGGCAAGGTATTTGGTTGTATCAAGGCGGTATTGCTTGCCAGCATGAACGGTTACGCCCCGCAGGTGGCGGTGGAATTTGGCCGTAAGGCGCTGTATGTCGCCAACCGCCCGGGCTTCATTGAGCTCGAGGAAGAAATCAAGAGCCGTAAGCAGGGAGCATGAGCGTCGCGGAGCGTAGTGCAATGGGTGGATGGGGGCAATGAGTAAAGAGAACCAGCCCATCGTGATCCGGCGTCCGGCCCGAACGGAGCATTCCGCCGGGCATGGCGGGGGGGCATGGAAGATCGCCTACGCGGACTTCGTGACGGCGATGATGGCTTTCTTCATTCTTTTGTGGCTGATCGGGTCAACCGCCGACAGTGATTTGAAGGGCATCTCTGACTTTTTCCGTAACCCGGTATTGATGGCGCAAAGCGGGGGCGACAGTGTCGGCGACAGCGCCTTGATCCTGCCGGGTGGCGGTGAAGACCTGACGCGAACGATGGGCCAGGTACGACGCCATGACCTGCGTAGAGAGATCATCGAACGCGATATAACGCTTGTTCGTCCGGACCAGGATGAGGCCCGCGAAGTTCGCGAGCGTGCCGCCTTGCTCGAGATCAAAGGCCGGATCGAAGCGTTGATCGAGGCCAAGCCGAACCTGCGCGCCTTCCGCAACCAAATCTTGCTCGATATCACGCCAGAGGGTCTGCGAATTCAGATCGTCGACCAGCAGAATCGGCCGATGTTTGATCTTGCGAGCGCCGAGTTGCGCCCGCATACGCGTGAATTGCTGCACATCATCGGGGGCGCGTTGAACACGCTGCCGAATCGTCTGAGCCTGTCGGGCCATACCGATGCGTTGCAGTATCCAGGCCAGGAGCGCGGCTTTTCCAACTGGGAACTGTCAGCCAACCGTGCCAACGCCTCGCGGCGAGAATTGATTACGGGCGGCCTGGATCCGTTGAAAGTGGCCCGGGTGGTGGGCCATGCCGACATTTTGCCGTTCAACCCCGACGATCCCTATGATGCATCGAACCGTCGGATCAGTATTGTCGTGATGAACAAGCGCACCGAAGAAACCGTGTTGGAGGGGCGCCTGTTGGAAGTCAATGCCCAGGAACTGTCGGATGAAACCGATGCCTTGCTGGATTACTTCGACAACGCGGTCAGCCCATGATGGGAGAGGAAACATGAGCATTCAACGGGGGCCGACCGCCACGTTGCCCACCTTCACGCGCCAGGCTGGTTCCAGCGGGCGCGAATTTGCGTTTACCCGCGAAGATTTCGAGCGTATCCGGAAGTTGATTCACAAGCACGTGGGCATCGCCCTCAGTGCGGCCAAACAAGACATGGTCTACAGCCGCCTCACGCGCCGTTTGCGTGCATGCGGTGAGACCAGTTTTGCCGACTACCTTGCGCGCATCGAAAGGGATCGTGCGGAGTGGGAGGTGTTCGTCAATTCACTGACCACCAATCTCACCTCGTTTTTCCGTGAGGCGCATCACTTCGAGTTGCTGGCGGCGCAATTGCGCAGCATTGGCAGTGCGCGCACGAGTCAAATCTGGTGTTGCGCAGCGTCGACGGGAGAAGAACCGTATTCGCTGGCAATCACCGCGTGCGAGACCTTTCGTACGCTCAATCCCCCGGTCAGCATCCTCGCCAGTGACGTCAATACCGAAGTGCTCGCTTTTGCCCGTCGTGGAGTGTTCGATAGCTCGCGGGTGGACAAAATGACACCTTCGCGCCTGGCACAGTATTTCGTGCGTGAGCCGGATGGACGCTATCGCATACGGCCCGAGGTGCAGCGCCTGGTTACCTTCAGGCAGATCAATCTGCTCGATGCGCATTGGGGGGTCGGCGGCGGGTTGGATGCAATTTTCTGCCGTAACGTCATGATCTATTTCGACAAGGAAACCCAGGACGCGATCCTCAAGCGTTTTGCGCCGCTCCTGGCGGCCGACGGCGCCTTGTATGCAGGTCATTCGGAAAGCTTTCAGCATGCTTCTTCGCTGTTTCGGCTCGTGGGTCGAACGGTCTACAAACCGGTGAGGTGAACGGATGACAGCGGATTCCGAAGCGCCTCGCCGGGGACGTGAGGTGATGCGTACTCATATTTTCATTGGCGCCTCCACTGGGGGTACCGAAGCGGTCAAGGCCGTGCTTCAGGCGCTTCCGGTGAATGCGCCTCCCGTGCTGATCGTGCAGCATATTCCGCAATCCTTTACGGAGGCTTTTGCGCAACGCCTTGACGCGGTCTGTGCAATCCGGGTCAAGGAAGCCGAGGACGGCGAACGTATTCGTGCCGGAACGGCCTATGTTGCGCCCGGCCATTCGCATCTGTCGCTCCGCCGTTATCTGACGGGGTTTGCCTGCGTGCTCAAGAGCGGAGAGCCGGTGAATCGTCACCGGCCGTCGGTCGATGTGCTGTTCCATTCGGCGGCGCAGGAATTGGGCCCGAATGCGGTCGGCGTGTTGCTGACCGGCATGGGAAAAGACGGAGCTGCGGGGCTGCTTGCGATGCGTCGAGCCGGGGCGTGGACGATTGCGCAGGATGAATCGTCCTGCATTGTCTATGGGATGCCGCGCGAAGCGGTGTTGCTCGGCGCTGCGCTTGAGGTGGTGTCACTGCCCGAAATCGCTGCCCATACCTTGCGCCAATTCGGACTGTTCGGAAGCGGCGTATGCGGGGTTAAAGAAACCAACCAGAAGAGCCGTTAAGAGGACTGACACGAAGGTTTTCCCGTCGCCGCTGCGATGAGGATGGGCGCTCGTGTAGTGCGGAGAATGTAATGTCCAACCTGTTCAACAGTATCGAGGCGCGTACGCGTCTGGCCGGCACGAACAAGCTCGAGATCCTGCTCTTTGCGCTCGGGCGTGATGAGCGTACCGGGCGCCGGGAAACCTTCGGCATCAACGTCTTCAAGGTGCGTGAAGTGATGCGCACGCCTGAAATCACCGCGGCCCCGGAAATGCCGGACTGCGTTGAGGGCATGGTGAGCCTGCGTGGCACGCTGGTGCCGGTGGTCGATCTTGCCAAATATGTGGGGATCGACGCCGATTCGCCCCGCAACATCATGATTGTCACCGAGTACAACGGCCACACGCAGGGATTCCTGGTGGAGGAAGTGGACACCATTCTGCGACTGGATTGGGCGCAGATGCGGGTGCCGCCGGAAATGCTCACAGCTCGCATGGGCGGCCTGGTAACGGCCGTCACCGAGCTTGAGGGCAACCGTCTCGTGATGATGCTGGATGTCGAAAAAGTGTTGTCAGAGACCTCGAATTACGAAAACGAACTCGCCTACAACAACATCGAGCCGATTCAGGACGAGCGCGTGGTGGTGTTCGCCGACGATTCCGCGGTGGCTCGCGGACAGATAGAGCGTACCCTCAAGGCGCTCGGCTTGTCTTGGGTGGGCGCGATCAACGGTCGCCGCGCGCTCGATGAGTTGGAACGTCTCGCCACGCATGCAGAGGCCACCGGCCGCAGTGTGCAAGAGCTGGTCAGCATGATTCTGACCGATGTCGAAATGCCGGAAATGGACGGGTATATCTTGACCCGCACGATCAAGTCCGACAGCCGTTTTGCCAATATTCCGGTGGTCATGCATTCATCGCTGTCGGGCATATCGAACCAGGCGCTGGGCAGGTCTGTCGGGGTGGATGAATACGTCTCCAAGTTCGAACCACACCGTCTTGCCGAAACGTTGCGCCGCATGATTTTTGAGAGCCGCCCATGACGACTGCTATTCCCCCAAATCATGACCAGAATCCCCTTTTCGACAGCGCTGACGCTCATGCCAGTCTGGTCGGTACCAACCGGATGGAAATCCTGCTGTTCTCGTTGGGCACCGGGGAGACCTTCGGCCTGAACGTGTTCAAGGTGCGCGAAGTGTCTGCCGCCCCGTTCATCACGCCTTCCCCGAACATGCCGCTGGGCGTGGAAGGCTTGATTTCTTTGCGTGGCAACGTCATTCCGGTGTTGTCGCTCGCCCGGGTCATGGGCCTGTCGGGGGCAGATGATGCGCTGGGCGAAACAATGATGATTACCGAATACAGCCAGCGTACGCTCGGTTTCCTGGTTTCGGCAGTCGATCGCATCGTGCGTGTCGAATGGGATCGCGTGCGCGCGCCCGATAATCTATCGAGCCATCAGGCCAATAATTTCATTACCGCCATTACCGAACTGGAAGACGGCACCTTGGTATCCATCGTCGACGTCGAGACCGTGCTGTCTGAAACCTTCGGCGAAGCGGTCGTGGGTGTCATCCATCCGGTCAAGGGGGGGCATGAGCGCAATGTTTTCTTTGCGGATGATTCCGCCGTTGCGCGTCGCAAGATCACTGAAGTGCTCGATAAGCTGGGGGTGCGCCACAAACACGCCGTCAACGGCATGGAGGCGTGGAATCGGCTCGATGGCATCGCTTCGCACGCCCAGCAGACCAACCGCTCAGTCATGGATGAAGTGGATGTGATTCTCGTGGATGCGGAAATGCCCGAAATGGATGGCTACGTGCTGACCCGGCGGATCAAGACCGATAAACGATTCGAGGGGATTCCGGTGGTGATGCATTCTTCGCTGTCTTCGCAGGCCAATCGCGCAATGGGCAAGCAGGTAGGAGTGGATGGTTACGTGGCAAAATTCGATGCCGATGCGCTTGCCGAGACTTTGCGGCCGTTGTTGGTCTGAATAGCGCAGAAAGTCGTCAATACGGAGAATCGAATGTCTGACCCGAAATTGAAGTTCCTTGTTGTGGATGATTTTTCGACCATGCGCCGCATCGTGCGGAATTTGCTCAAGGAGCTGGGCTACACCAACGTGGAAGAAGCTGAAGACGGAGTGGTTGCGCTTCAAAAACTTGAGACCGGAGGCTTCGACTTTGTCGTGACCGACTGGAACATGCCCAACATGGACGGACTGACCTTGTTGCAGAGTATCCGCCAGTCGAGTGCGCTGAAAAGCTTGCCGGTGTTGATGGTGACGGCTGAGGCAAAGAAAGAAAACATCATTGCGGCGGCTCAGGCGGGCGCCAGTGGCTACATTGTCAAACCGTTCACGGCGGTGACGATGGCCGAAAAGCTAGAAAAAATCTTTGAGCGCATGAACTGAGGCGAGTTTCAGGAGACGCCGTATGAGTAAAAAGCCACAAATCGACGCGCACGGCGACAGCGATGAGCTGCAAGCCCTGTTCGATTCGATCGCCGTTGAAGCTGGACGGGACGAGACTGCAGCACCTGCCGTCACACCGACTCCCGCACCGGCGGAGCAGGGCGACGATGCGGACCTGCAAGCGTTGTTCGATGAGGTCGCGGCCAGCTATGTGGAGCCTGCCGCCCCGATATCGGCCTCGCCGGATGTAGTTCCCTCGAACGTTTCCAGTGCGGCGAGCGGAGACGAGGAAGTGTTCAGCCGCATCGGTCAAATGACGCGTCAGGTACATGAAATGTTGCGAGGTCTCGGACTCGACACCGAATCGCTGAGCGATGCGGTGCAAGGCATCCCGGATGCGCGGCAGCGCCTTTCCTACATTGCGCAGACGACCGAACAGGCCGCTTCGCGTGTGCTCAATGCGACCGATACGGCCAAGCCATTACAGGATGCGCTGGCAAACGGTGCAAGCGATCTTGAAGCGCGCTGGAACAAGCTGTATGACAATCAGTTGTCCGTCGATGAATTCAAGCTGCTGGCAGGCGAGACGCGCAGCTTCCTTGCCGAGGTGAAGACGTCAAGTCACAGTACGGGCGAACATCTGATGGAAATCATGATGGCCCAGGATTTCCAGGATCTGACGGGGCAAGTGATCAAGAAAGTGGTGGATCTTGCACAGCAGCTGGAATCCCAACTGCTTCAACTGTTGATCGAGACGATGCCGGAAGAACGTCGTGCGGCCAGTTCTGACGGTTTGAAAAACGGACCGGCCATTGATCCCACGGCGGCGGATGTCGTGACTACGCAGGAGCAGGTCGATGACTTGCTCGACAGCCTCGGTTTCTGAGGTACGGATAGCCAAGCGAGAAGATCATGAGTGATTTCGCCGGAATGGAAGACCTGCTGGAAGATTTTCTGGTAGAGGCTGGGGATTTGCTGTCGGATGTCGACAACAAACTGGTGGCCCTTGAACGGGCACCGGACGACCAGGGGTTGCTCAACGATATATTCCGTGGCTTTCACACCATCAAGGGTGGCGCGGGTTTCCTGAATGCGACGGAGCTGGTGGCGTTGTGTCACCTGACTGAAAACCTGTTCGACAAGCTGCGTAACGGGGAGCTTGAACTGACGTCGGTGGCGATGGATGCCATTCTCGAGGCAACCGGAGTGATTCGGGAAATGTTCGCTGCGCTGGCACAGGG
>DATGNI010000034.1:0-23198 GCA_035306825.1 Azoarcus sp.
TGTCATCGAAGGAGGACAGCGTTGCATGCGGTGCAGAAAGTCGGGTTTCCGGCATCATCCAGCGGTCGATTTCGCGATCGAACACCGACAGCGTGCCCATCCAGAAAATCACCAGCAACAGACCGCCAAGCGTTACTCCGACCCCGGTGTGGAGGCGATGCATCGCATCGCGGAAGTCCGTTCTCATACCGCCCTGCCGCTGACTGCCAACGCCGTCACGGTCAGTGCGCTGACGGTGGTGATGCCACCCAGTACCAGCCATACGCGTCGCAGATCGGAATGCGAAAAGCTCCACAACAGGGTAAGGAGATAGGCGGGAAAGCCGCACATCGCCGTCAGCACCACTGCGTCAGCGGCAGCCAACGGGGTGACGCGTGGCAGTAACGCGGCCAGCAGCATGACGCCGCTGGCTGTTGCAGCGTAGCCGCCGAACACTGCTGCGGCTACGCGTGAAACGAGGGTGGCGTTTTTCATCGGCGGATCAGAAATCCACCTGGTAGCCGACCGTCACGGTGCGACCGCGCCCGGCAAAGTAGCGGTCATCACGTTTGTCGGAGGCCTGCGAGTTGTAGCTGATGTAGTGCTTGTCGAACAGATTTTCGACCCCGCCGACGACACGTCCGACCGGCAGCGTATAGCCGAAGGACAGATCAACCAGAGTCATGCCATCGAATTCAAGCTCAGGGTCGTCGAAGCTGCGGTCGAAATAGTGACTGACCTGAGCGTGAGTGGACAGCTTTGGCGACCACAGCGCAGACCAACGCAGGTTTAGACGATCCGGCGGCACGTTGGCGCCGTTCAGGTGGGTATCGACACGTCCGTCGCCGGTGGTGTCGGAGCGGCCACGCACCTGCGCGTAGCCAAGGCTCAGACGGTGGTCGTCATTCACCCGGTAGCCGCCGGTGGCCTCGAAGCCATTGATCTCGGTCTTTTCGCGACGCACCTGGTAGACGCCGTCGAGAAGTTCGAGGCGCGCGCCGAGGTCGGAATCGGATTCGTACCAGCTCAGTTCGGCATCGAACGAACCGTGGTTCAGGCGAAAGCCAATTTCGCGGTTCTCGGTGACGATCGGCTTCAGGTCTAGGAAGTCGTCCACGCGCAGGCCGGGTTCGCCGATCGCGCGCAGCACGCGGCCGACGTCGGGCATGCCGAAGCCTTCGGAATAATTGGCGAAGACCTGGGCCCAGTCGGTCGCCTGGAACACGAGACCGGCATTGACCAGTGTTTCGCGGAATTCCGGCTTGCCGCCTTGCACGGTCACGCCGCCGACCGAGGCGATGGTGCGGAAGGTGTCGATGTCGAGTTCGGCGAATTCGCGGCGCACCCCACCGTGCAATGTCAGGCGCGCGGTCGGGCGTAATTCGGCCTGGATGAATGGCGCGTAGTTGCGGAATTTCGTCTCCGGCACCCACTCGCGATTGGTCGCGATGAGCATCTGGCGGGTTTTATCCTGCAGCACATCGAGGCCGCCGGTGAGTTTGAGGCGATTGTCGAACAGGCCGTCGCGGGTGAGCGTGAACTTGCCGCCGATCTTGTCGGATTCATTCTGCGACTGGTCGAACAGTGTGCCTACCGGGGCAATGGCCGGATCCTGAAAGCTGCTGAGGATGTCGCCGCCAAAGCGCGCGCGGATACGTTGGCTGTAGAGTTGTGCAGTCAGTTCGTTGCCGCCGATGTCGACATGGCGATAGGTCAGGCTGGCGTTGAGTGTCTTGTTCATTGCCGCTTTGCCGTCCGGGTCACCCCTGCGCGAGGTGGCCGGAATACCGGCGTTGCGGTTGCCCGGCACGTTCACGTAATCATGTTCGCCCTCGAGCTCGAAACGATTGATCATCAGTTCGAGGTTCTGGTTGTCGTCAATCCAGTAGCCGAGCTTGGCCATGATGTCGTGCGAGGCCGAATTCATCGTGTCGCCCTGCACGTCGTCGACGCCGATCGACCGGCCACGACCGTCGTAATACAGCCCGCGCGTCAGGTAGCTCGCCGAGGCGAGATAATCCCAGTCGCCGGAACGCCCCTCGATGCGGTAATCGAACTTGTAGCCGAGTCCGTCGGAATCGTAATCGGTCGGTACGGTTACGCTGACGCCGGCGTGCTGACTCAGCGTGCCGCTTTTGGGACGGCGGGTGACGTAGTTGATGATGCCGCCCGTCGCGCCGAGGCCGTGTTCAGCGCTGGCGCCGTGGATGATTTCGATGCGTTCGACCATCGACAGGTCGATCACGTGCCCATCGCGTGCGCTGTCGCGCAGCGGGGTCGACTGTGGCACGCCATCGATCATCACCAGTGCGGCGCGGCCGCGGAACGTCTCGCCGCTGTTGGTCATTTTCTGGCGGCTGGGCGAATAGGAGGGTACGAGATTGCCGAGGATCTGTGCCGGATCAGAGGTCAACGCGAGTTGTTCCTCAAGCTGTTCGCGCGTGATGACGGTGATCTTCTGCGGGGTTTTTCCGGCGGTGTTGCCGCCGCGCGTGGCGGTGACCGTCACGGCCTGCAGTTCGGTTTCGGCAAGGGCCGTGAAGGGTGCCAGGGTGAGCGCCAGCGCATGGATGAGCAGTACGCAGCTCGGGCGGGGGGGCTTCATGGGGTCTGTCTCCGTTTGCCTGAAATGTGCAATGGCTGGCTTGAGGAACGGACCCCTGGCTGGCTGGTTGCCGGTGTGATCGGGTATCGTGCTGATGCGGTGGAGCAGTTTAAACGATAAAAATTCTCATTCGCAATGGTGCGCGTGAATAAACCCTTTCGACATGATCTGAAAACTGGCCCGGAAGCTGCGCGTTGCCCGCTGTGTGGTGGTCCGAACGATTGCGCACCGGCGGCCTGCGGCCGCTTCGACGTTGAATGCTGGTGTGCGCACGGCAGGATGCCGCCGGAGGTGCTGGAGCGTATCCCCGAGGCGCAACGCGGCTGCGCCTGCGTGTGCGCGGCCTGTGTCGGGTTTAGGGCGTTGCGCGATCAAGAATGAGTGTGAACGGGCTGGCGGGCGGCAGCGTGCCGAAGGTGCGGGTGGCGTTGTCTGCGAGGCGACTGGCGCACCAAGCATGCGCCACCGGTGTTGCGCCGTCGGAGAGCAGGCGCGAGGCGGCGGCGAGCTCGGCGATG
This sequence comes from Azoarcus sp., assembly GCA_035306825.1. Classification (GTDB taxonomy): domain Bacteria; phylum Pseudomonadota; class Gammaproteobacteria; order Burkholderiales; family Rhodocyclaceae; genus Pseudazoarcus. The sequence goes on from DATGNI010000034.1 coordinate 3,103, forward strand.
CACTCGACCAGCCGACGCGCGTCGACCTCGCCGACTTCGTTGTCCGGAACAAGGCCCGTTGCGAGACGGCTGAAGGCGTCGTCGAAGTCGATGCTGCGTCCGACGGTTTCGCCGAGGGCCGTGAACAGCACCGCCTTTGCCCGCGGCTCGCGGGCGAGCACGCGCAGCACATCGAGGCACATGATGTTGCCCGCCCCTTCCCAGATTGAATTCAACGGCGCCTGACGATACAGGCGCGGCAACGGGCCGTCTTCCACGTAACCGTTGCCGCCGACCACTTCCATCGCCTCGGCCACGATCGCGGGGGTGCGTTTGCAGATCCAGTACTTCGTCGCCGGAGTGAGCAGGCGGGCGAGCATGGCCGCGTCCTCATCGTCGGCGGCGCGGTCGACAAGACCGGCGACGTACATTGCGAGGGCAACCTGTCCTTCCACTTCGAGCGCGAGGTCGGCGAGCACGTTTGTCATCAGGGGTTGGTCGGCCAGCGGTTTTCCGAAGGCGCTGCGCAAGCGTGCGTGGTGCAGCGCCTCGGCGAGCGCGGCGCGGGCAATGCCGGTCGAGCCCAATGCGCAGTCACGCCGGGTGTGGTTGGCAACCTCGAGGATGGTCGCCAGGCCGCGCCCTTCCTCGCCGATCAACAGACCGTGCGCGGCGTGAAACTGGACCTCGGCGCTGGCATTCGAGCGGTCGCCAAGCTTGTCCTTGGCGCGCACGATACACAGCCCGTTGTGCGCGCCGTCCTCTGTCAGGCGCGGCACGAAGAAGCACGAGATGCCGCCCGGCGCTTGCGCCGTGACGAGGAAGGCATCGCTCACCGGTACCGACAAAAACCACTTGTGGCCGTCCAGACGATAACCGCCGTCGTCCGTCGGCGCGGCCTGCGTGATGTTGGCGCGTACATCCGATCCACCCTGGCGTTCGGTCATGCCCATGCCGATCAGTGCGCCGCGTTTGTGGTGGATTGCGACGCGGCGCGGGTCGTGTTCCGGTGCGGCGAGCAGAGCGTGCCACGGCGTGGCCAGACGCGCGTCGCTGCGGATCAGCGGCGTGGCCGCGTGCGTCATCGTCGTGGGACACAGACTGCCGCATTCGACTTCGGCGAAAAGCTGGAACAGCGCGGCGCGACGCACGTGTGCGCCCGGGCGCGGATCGGCCCACAACGCGCCGGCCAGGCCCATACGTTTGAGCCAGCCGAGGCAGTCGTGCCAGGCGGGATGAAATTCGAAATCATCGAGCCGTTCGCCGCCTCGGTCGAGCAGCAGCAGGCGGGGCGGGTTGCGATTGGCGGCGTCCCCGCGTGCGGCCCATTCGAGCGTGCCGAGTTCCGCGCCGGCGGCGAGCAGTTCCTCCTCAGCCCACGCTGCGCCTTCACGTGCCACCGCCTCGCGTAATGCGGTGTGGCCGAGATACCGGTTGCACGGTTCGCGGGGGGGCGGTTGGTTAGGAACGTAGGGGGCGGACATTGATACCTCCGATGGGGCATCTCACGCTACTATCGTGGTACAGCAATCCGGTGGCAGCAAGGCGCCGGCAGCGAATCGAAGCCGTGCGTGCCCACCGCGTTTTTCAACGCATCCGCCAGTGCGTAGGGTGTATTCAGGGAGAACAGTGATGGCGATACCATTCTTGCGCGGGCTGGCGATCGGGTTGACGGCCTTTTCTCCGACGGTGTTTGCAATGGACATGACGCCGGTGAAGGTTGGAACGCACTCCTGGTATGTGCTCGGCGAATCCGGCATGGCTTCGGCCGTAAATGAAGGTTTCATGTCGAACGCCGGTTTCGTCGTTACCGATGAGGGGGTAGTCGTTTTCGATGCGCTGGGCACCCCGGCCCTGGGCGAACAGCTCATCGAAGAGATCGGAAAGATCACCGATCAGCCCATCCGACGCGTCATTATCAGTCACTACCACGCCGACCATTATTACGGCCTGCAGGCGTTCAAGGCGCAAGGCATCGAAATGTGGGCGCATCGTGCGGCTCAGGCGGTGCCGGCTTCCGACGAGGCTGCCGAGAGACTTGAGCAGCGGCGGCGCGATCTGTTCCCGTTTGTGGACGAAAATACCGTCCCCACGCCGGCTGACGTCTGGTTCGATGATGACGGCGTCGAATTCGTGATGGGCGATGTGACCTTGCGGGTGATCTTCGTCGGACCGACCCATGCGCCCGAGGACGTGGTCATGCATGTGGTCGAAGATGATGTGATCTTCGCCGGAGATCTGTTGTTTCGTGGGCGCGTACCCTTCGTAGGGAACGCGGATACGCGCGGCTGGCTGCTTGCGCTCGACCGCCTTCTTGAGCTCGACGCCAAGGTGCTGGTGCCCGGCCACGGACCGGTGTCGAAGAATCCGCAGGCGGATCTGACGCTTACGCGCGACTATCTGCGTTTTTTGCGCAAAACGATGGGAGAGGCGGTGGCGGATCTGAAATCCTTCGATGAAGCCTATGCCGACACGGACTGGAGCGCATGGGAAAAGCTACCCGCTTTTCGTGAAGCCAATCGTCTGAACGCTTACAACGTGTTTCTTCAGATGGAAGCGTATTCGCTCCAATGACACAGCAAATGCGGGACGATCACAGCAGCCGGATGCCGGGCAGCGTGGCGAAGCTTTGTTCGCGCATCAGACGCACAAAATCAGCGATGTGCGCCCGTGCGGAAACATCGGCGGTGGTGGCTGCGTATAGCCGGCCGGTGAGCCCTTCCGCTCCGATCGGACGTGCCGTGACATAGCCGCGTTCGAGGTAGGACTGCACCGCCCACAAGGGCAGTGCGGCGATCCCGCGTCCGCTCGCAACGAGCTGCAACATGGCGACCGTCAACTCGGTTGTGCGCCGCGCCGCGTGCACGCCGGCGGGTCGCAATACCTGCCGCACCAGATCCAGCATGTCATCTTCCACCGGATAGGTGAGCAGCGTCTCGCCGGCAAAATCGACCGCTTCCAGATGAGGCTTCGCCGTCAATGCATGCTCGTTGGCGAGCAATGCAACGATTTCGAAGGAAAACAGCGGGTGAAATCGCAGTGCAACGTCCTCCTCCGGTTCCGACACAATCGCCACTTCCGCGCGCGCCTGATGCAACAGCGCCACCGGATCAGGATGGAAGCCCGATACGATGTCGAGCTCGATTTCTGGCCAACGTTCGCGGAAGGCGTCCATTGCCGGCATCAACCAGTCGAAACACGTGTGGCATTCCACTGCAATGCGCAGCTCGCCGGCAATTCCGGAGAGCAGACGGACGATGTCGCGTTCGGCCTCTTCCACCGTAGGCAAGACCGTATCGGCGAGTTTGAGCAATCGTCTGCCGATGGCGGTGAAGGCGATGGGGATCGACTTGCGTTCGAATAACGCGCCACCGTAATGCTCTTCGATCTGACGAATCTGTTGTGACAGGGCCGATTGGGTGAGGTTTAGCAATTCGGCCGCGCGCGTCAGGCTGCCGGCGTTACGCAACGCGAGCAGGGTACGCAGATGACGGAGTTCAAGGATTGGTCTCATTAGTACGACTAATGCAAACAGGCATAAAGTTTCGTTTGATTAATATACGCTGCGCCGCAATCATTGCAAACCTTGATTTCGCTTTTTTGGAGCGCTTGCATGATTCGCACTCATATCCTTGGTTTTCCGCGCATCGGGGCGCAGCGTGAGCTGAAATTCGCGCTGGAGCGCTACTGGCGCGGCGAATCCTCACTTGAACAGCTTGAAGCGGTCGGGCGCGAATTGCGCGCGCGTCACTGGGCGCTGCAGGCGGAGGCCGGCCTCGATTGCGTTTCGGTCGGAGATTTCGCCTGGTACGACCATGTGGCCTCCCATGTTCAGATGTTCGGTTGCGAACCCGCACGTTTTGGTTTTACGCCGCAGCAATCGGATCTCGAACGCCTGTTTACGCTCGGTCGCGGGGTGAGTGAGGAGCCCGGTGGCTGCACCAGTGGCGACGGCCATGTCGCGCTCGAGATGACCAAATGGTTCGACACCAATTATCACTATCTCGTGCCGGAATTTTTGCCTGACACCGCATTTTCGCTGCATGCGCAACGTCTGCTCGATGAACTGGCTGAAGCCCGCGCGCAGGGTCATCGCACCAAAGTTTCGTTGGTCGGCCCGCTGAGCTTTCTGTGGTTGGGCAAAGAGAAGGTGGAGGGGTTTGACCGCCTCGAATTGCTCGACGGCCTGCTTCCGGTCTACGGCGAATTGCTCGTGTGGCTGCGCGAAGCAGGCGCCGACTGGGTGCAAATCGATGAGCCGGTGTTGGGCCTTGATCTGCCCGATGCTTGGCGCGCGGCGATCGAACCAGCTTACAACCGTCTGGCTGCGGCCGGGACGAAGATCATGCTGGCGAGTTATTTTTCCAGTCTGGATGAAAATCTGTGTCTGGCTTGCCGGTTGCCGGTGTATGCGCTGCATGTCGACGCGGTGCGTGCGCCGGAAGAACTTGTTCGCGTTGCGGACTGGCTGCCCCAACACAAACAGCTGTCGGTCGGCATTCTGGATGGGCGCAATATCTGGCGTACCGACCTTGACCACGCCTTCGAAGTGTTGCGTCCGATTTTCGAACGCCGCGAGGGGGAGCTATGGATCGCGCCCTCCTGTTCCCTGTTGCACGTACCGGTGTCGCTTGCCGGTGAAGATGCAGGCGGCCTGCCGGCAGAGGTGCGCGAGTGGCTCGCGTTTGCGACCGAAAAGCTGGAAGAGCTGAATATCCTGCGCGGCATGCTGACGGGCGATGAGAGCGTTCACGACGCAGCTGAACGTCAACGTGCGGCGTTGCAACGACGGCGTGACAGCGAACGGGTCCATGACCGGAAGGTGGCTGAACGCCTTGAGAATTTGCCTGCGGACGCCGACCGGCGCGCGTCGGACTATGCGCTGCGGCGCGACAGTCAGCACCGGCAATTGAATCTGCCGCGCTTTCCGACGACGACGATCGGTTCTTTTCCGCAGACCGATGACATCCGCGCCGCGCGGGCGGCGTACCGGCGTGGGGAGTTGTCCGAAGAGCACTATCACGCCGCGATGCGTGCCGAAATCGCGCATGCAATCGCTCGTCAGGAAGCGCTCGGCCTGGATGTGTTGGTGCACGGCGAGGCCGAGCGCAACGACATGGTGGAATACTTTGGCGAACAGCTCAATGGGTTCGCTTTCACCGCCAACGGCTGGGTGCAGTCGTACGGCTCGCGGTGTGTCAAACCGCCGATCCTGTTTGGAGACGTGTCGCGCCCCGGCCCCATGACTGTTGTCTGGGCGCGTTATGCGCAGTCGCTGACCGAATGCCCGGTGAAGGGCATGTTGACCGGCCCGGTGACAATTCTGCAGTGGTCTTTCGTGCGCGACGACCAGCCGCGTGCCGACACCGCACTCCAGATTGCATGGGCGATCCGGGAAGAAGTGGCGGATCTTGAGGCTGCCGGCATTGGGGTGATCCAGATTGATGAGCCGGCTTTTCGGGAAGGCCTGCCGCTGCGTCGCGCGGGTTGGCAGCATTACCTGGAATGGGCGGGACGGGCATTTCGCATCAGCGCTTCGGCCGTGGCCGATGCGACGCAGATTCACACGCACATGTGCTATTCGGAATTCAATGACATCCTGCCCGCCATTGCCGCACTGGATGCCGATGTGATCACGATCGAAACCAGCCGTTCCGACATGGAGCTGCTCTCTGCTTTCAGCGAATGGCGTTATCCGAACGGCATTGGCCCGGGGGTCTATGACATTCACTCGCCGCGCGTGCCGGAAACCGCTGCAATGCTGCGTTTGCTGGAGAAGGCGGTGGAGGTTCTCCCAGCCGGGGAATTGTGGGTCAATCCGGATTGCGGGTTGAAGACGCGCGGTTGGCCGGAAACCGAAATGGCCTTGGCGAAGATGGTTGAAGCCGCACGGCAATTACGGGTGCGCGATGCCGCGAAGGCCGCCGCTTGAGCTGCTAGGTGTCGACGCGCTACGCGGCATTCAGTTGCACGGATGCGGAGGGCGTGAGGCTCGGTGACGGGTGGATGTTTCGGCAGGGATGAATATTCAGGCTTTTTTCTGCGCGCCACATTTCGCGCAGATTACGCTGAGTTCGATTTCCGGGCTCGCCAGCGTGTGGCCGGCGGCCTCCAGCCCCGTCATCAGGCCGGCCAAGGCTGCGTCGTCGCGTAACTCGGTGACCTGGCCGCATTCCGGACAGATGAGAAACAGGCAGGCCACGTCATGGTCTTCGTGATTGCATGCGATGAACTGATTGGTGCGTGCAATGCGATGGGCCAGCCCCTGTTCGATCAGGAAGTCGAGCGCCCGATAGACCGTCGGCGGGGTTGCGGAGGCGTGCATGGCGCGTATGCGATCGAGCAGATCGTAGGCTTTCAGCCCGCCCGGTTTGTCGAGCAGCAGACGGAGAACTTTACGGCGGATGGGCGTAAGGCTCGCGCCACGCTGTTTGCACCGCAGTGCGGCATCGTCGAGCAGACGTTCGGCTTCGTGGTGGTCGTGGTGATGAAGATGAAGAGTCATAACATTTCCGGAACGAGCGTGCTGGCGGCCTTTGGGGCGTAAGCGGTCGAACGAGGGGCGCGGGCAATTATGGACTGTTTGCGCTGCCGATGACGTGGATCGACTGCAGGTCAGACAGGCTGCCAGACGCATCACTCGCGTCCACATGATAGTCCGGAAGCCTTTTATAACGTACGGAGGATCGTTCCCCAGCGCGGGGGCTGTCTTACTGTGCGCGCTTCGTGTATTGTCCCTGCGCGCCCAGGGCGAGTTCAGGGGGCGCTAGAACTGCTGGAATAAGCCCTAAAGTTCGCTGGCGAAACGCTGGCACTGAGGAGTTCGGGAAAGAATCATGAACGCGACACGCAAAAAAAATGCCGTCAAACTATTGACTCGTGAAGAAGTGCTTGCTGCACCGGAAGAGGAGTACATGTCCGAGGCGCAGCTCGCGTTTTTCCAGGAGCTGTTGCAGGTCGAGCGCGAGGCCTTGCTCGAGTCTGCGCGGGAAACCTCGCAGAACCTGCAGGACAACGAAGTCGCTGCCGACTGGACCGATCGTGCAACGGTCGAGGAAGAGCATGCGCTGGAATTGCGCGTGCGCGACCGCGAGCGCAAGCTGCTGAAAAAGATTGAACAGGCGTTGCGCCGTATCGAGACCGGCGACTATGGATGGTGCGAAGAAACCGGCGAGCCGATCGGTGTGCCGCGTCTGATCGCACGTCCGACCGCCACGTTGTCACTTGAGGCGCAGGAGCGTCACGAGGCACTCGAACGGGTGACGAAGAAGGGCTGATCTTGCACCATGAAGGACGATGCTCGGCGTCTTCCCGTCATCGTCCTCACCGGCTTTCTGGGCGCCGGAAAATCCACCCTGCTCAGTGACCTCGCCGCGACCTCGGGTTTGGCCGGAACCGCCGTGCTCATCAACGAGTTCGGCGAAGTGGCGGTGGACCATCACCTCGTCGAGAAAATTGACGAAAGCCTCGTCGTACTGGATTCGGGCTGTATCTGTTGCAGCGTGCGAGGCGATCTCGTGCGCGCGCTCAAAAACCTGTTCCAACGCGCTGCGCGTCGCGAAATAGGTCCGGTTGAACGGGTGCTGATTGAAACCACCGGCCTCGCTGATCCGGCGCCAGTCGTCTACACCTTGATGAAAGAGCCGTTCATCGCGGCGCGTTTTTTCTGCGATGGCGTGATCACGGCCGTCGACGTCACGCACATCGACGCTCAGCTGAAAAAGCATCGTCAGGCATTGTCTCAGGTCGCGATGGCGGACCGTCTTCTGCTGACCAAATGCGATCTCATCGCGCAGTCAACCCGTGCCGGTGTGGCTGAACGGCTCGCACGCCTCAATCCGGCTGCGCCGCAAATCGAAATTTTCGATGGCAAAGCGCCGGCGGGCGCGCTTTCCGGTTGCGGTCTGTACGGCGCGTCCGCAAAACGTCTGGATGTTGTGAGCTGGCTGGGCGTCTCAAACTCTCCGACCGTAGCGCGCTATCTCCCGGCAAGAATGGAGGAGCGGCCCCACCACCGCCACGACGAGCGCGTGACGAGCTGCGTGCTTGTTTTTGATGCTCCGCTCGATTGGCTGAGGTTTTCCGAGACGCTCGAAGCGTTGCTTGCCGCGCACGGCGAACAGGTGTTGCGCGTAAAAGGTCTGCTCAACGTTGCCGGTGATCCGCGCCCGCGGGTTGTGCAGTGCGTCCAGCATGCGTTCTATCCGCCTTCCAATTTATCGACTTGGCCCACTGAAGGGCCGTATGCCGACGGTCGCAGTCGACTCGTGTTCATCGTTCAGGACCTCCACCCGGAAGAAGTCGCGCGCTGGTTCGCCGACTTCATGACGCCGTGACGGCGCGGCTCGCAAAAACGATCCGGCGAAAGCGCAGAAGACATCGCGTAGAATTGCACCATGCCCGTGCGTAAGCCGCTCTTGTCTGTTGATCCTGTGCCCCGTCCAGATACCTTCGTTCTGCTCGACCTCGAAACCACCGGTGCCAATCCGGTAAGCGACCGCATCACGGAGATTGCCGCGATCCGCGTCGAAGGGGGAGAAATTGTTGAGCGCTGGGAAACCTTGGTCAATCCGCAACGCGAGATTCCGGCGTTCATCCAGAACATCATCGGTATTACCGATGAAATGGTGCGCGAGGCACCGGTTTTCGCGGAGATCGCGCCACGTGTGCGCACCTTGCTTGAGGGTGCGGTCTTCGTGGCCCACAACGCGCGCTTTGACTACGGTTTCATCCGCAACGAATTTGCCGCGCTGGATGAAGAATTTGATGCGCAGGTGATGTGTACGGTGAAGCTTTCGCGGGCACTGTTTTCGCACTATCACCGTCACGGCCTGGATGCGCTGATTGAGCGCCACGGGTTCGAATGTGATGCACGGCACCGCGCGATGGGTGACGCGGACGTGTTGTGGCAGTTCCTTCAGCTTGCCGAGCGTACTTTCCCGCCTGAGACGCTCGAACGTGCATGGGAACGGGCGATGAAATCCCCCCCGCGCGCGCCGGCATTGCCGGCCGGCACGCTCGCCAGCCTGCCGGATGCGCCGGGCGTTTACACCTTCTATGGGGAACACGACGAAGCGCTGTTTGTCGGTCGTGCAGCCAGTCTGCGTGCGCGCGTCAACGAACATTTTGCCGCGACCGGACGCAAGGGCAAGGAAGGCGAGATGGCTCGCGCGGTGCGTCGCGTGGAGCGCATCGAGACGGCGGGCGAGTTGGCCGCTGCGTTGTTGGAACTCAAGCTTGTGCAGGAATTGAAGCCGCGGCGCAACCGTCTGTCGGGCGGCGGCACGCCGTGCGCATTGCGGGTTGAACTGCGTCGCCGGAATGTGCCGCAGATCCGCCACACGTCGATCAATGGCACGGACCCGGCTGAATGGGTCCATCTCTATGGTGCATTTCACGGTCGCAAAGAGGCCGACGTGGTGTTGCGCCGTCTGGCCGACAGCCATGGTCTGTGCCTGCGTCGACTCGGGCTGGAGCCGGATGGCAGCGGCGCCTGTTCGGCGCGTCGAGCAGGCCGCTGCGGGGGTGCGTGCGTGCGCAAGGAAAGCCCTGAACTGCACGACGAACGCCTCCTCAACGCGCTCGCTCCGCTCGGTGTAAAACCGTGGCCGTGGGACGGTCCGGTAGTGGTTACCGAGCGATCGGAGCACACGGGTGAGCTTGCCTGTCAGGTGTTTGATCACTGGTGCCATCTGGGCAGTGCCTCTTCGGAAGAGGCGCTGCGTGCACTGCTCGCCGATTTGCCGCCACGCGCGTTTTCGTTCGCTGTATGGCGGCTGTTTGCGCGCTGGCTTGCGCAGCCCGGCAATGAAAGCAAAGTCGCCGCGGTTTAGAGCGGAGAGTCGAGACGGCGCACGGCTGTTTTCAGACTCGTGAAGTCGAACTCCTTCCGTTGCTTCAGGATCCTGGGCAATGCCCACATCACCAGAACCGGAACGAAAGCGGCAACGAGAAAGGATTCCAGTAGCCAGGTCAATGGCGCATCCGGCGCGGGGAAGAGCGTCAGACCGGAAATCAGGCCGGCGACGGTTGCAATCAAGGCTGTCCGGCCATCGAGTTTGCGATCGTACAGACCGTAGAACACGGGGAAAGCCGCCGCGGAACACAGCAAATCGGCGAACAGGAACAGATACAGCACGCTGTACCCTTGTGAAGCGACGATCATCACCGGTATCGCGAGCAACAGGATCAGCCAACGCGCATAGCGCATCAGTTTTTGGGGCGATGCATCGGGCATCAGACGGCGCGCATCCACAGCGATGATGCTTGATACAGCGCTGATGGCGGTATCCGCACTGCTCATCACCAGCGCCAGTCCGAGCGGAATCAGGGCGATGATGAACCACGTCGGAGCCTCCGGCAGCAATACCGCGAACACCGCCACCGAGGCGTCGCCGCCCGGTTGATGCGCAACCCACGCCAGACCGAACAATCCGATCATGAAAATGAACGGTGCCGCGAGCAGACCACCGATGAGAAAACCGGTAGTCAACGCCTTGGCGTTGCGCGCCGAATACACGCGCTGCCAGTTGCCCTGGTGAAACAATCCGGTCAGCAAGATGGCAACGAAAAAGGTCAGTCCGGCCTTCAGGCCGGTGATGCTGAAGGGGTCGATCAGATGCGGAGCATTTTCGCGCAGGCTGGCGACCACCGGTTCAGCCCCGCCAGCGGCACGCCAGCCCAGCACCATCAAGGTGAGCAATAGCGGCAGAATGACCAGTGTCTGCACCTTGTCGGTGAAGATGGATGAGCGCAGACCCCCCACCGAGGTGTACAGCAGGGTGGCCCCCATGACGATGGCAGCGGTCACCCACAGCGGGATGGGCGCAATCAGCGTGATCAAGCGCGCCATGGCGGTGATTTCGGCAGACAACACGATGAACAAATAAAACAGCATGATCAGCAATGTCAGCGCGTACATCGGCCGGCCATAGCGCACAATCAGGAATTCGGTCAGCGTGTGGCCTTCAGGGATCAACGCACGCATGCGTCTGCCCAGCGGAATCATTGCGATACGCGGCGACATTGCACCCAATGCGTAGCCTGTGACCGCGGCGATGCCCCCCCAAGTGGCGGCTTGCGCGGGCGCAAACAGTATCCACGCGCCCAGCGATGAGGCCAGCAACGTGAGTACGGTCGCGAAGCTGCCCTGACTGTTGCGGGCGACCACGTAGTTTTCCAGATCATCGCGGTGGCGACGGGCATAGAGGATGCCGGCAAGCGCAAAACTCGTGGCGAACGCCACCAACCAAAGCAAGGTGCTTGTTGTGTCGAACACAGGTTTCTCCGTGCCGCGAAGCGTTCGCGGGAAAGCCGAGCAGACTAGGCAGTGGGCTGCTTGGTGTCAATTGGAGCGGTGCGCCAATATGCTATTCTCGGCAACAACTCCGCCACTTTCCGGCGGATTGATATCAGGGAAATGAGCATGCAGAACCATCCACCGTCTCCCCCGCTTTCTGAACAAACCGTGCTGGTTACCGGTGGCGCGCGTGGTTTGGGTGAGCACCTCTGTCGCGCTTTTCTGCGGGAAGGCGCGCGTGTGGTGGTCAACTACCTGACGAGCGAGCAGCGCGCCGTGGCGATTGTCGAAGACTTCCCGGAGCGCGCCTTTGCCGCCCAGGCCGACGTGTGTGACCCGGCCTCGGTACTGGCGATGTTCGAGCGTGCGCAGACCCATTTCGGTACGCCGGTGACGACGGTCGTCAACAGTGCGCTGCCCGATTTCAGCTTCAATGGCGAGGCGCGCGAGAAGGCCGATACATTGCAGTGGGATGCCGTTTCGCAGCAACTCGAAGGCGCGGTACGTGGTGCGCTCAACACCACCCAGATGGCGCTGCCGGGGATGCGCGAGCGTGGCTTCGGGCGAATCGTGAATATCGGCACCAACCTCATCCAGAATCCGGTGGTGCCCTATCACGATTACACTGCGGCCAAAGCAGCGTTGCTGTCGCTGACGCGCACGCTGGCGCAGGATCTGGGCCCTGACAACATCACCGTCAACATGGCCTCGGGCGGGCTCTTGCGCACCACCGACGCTTCGGCGGCGACGCCCGAAACGGTGTTCAATCTCGTCGCCTCACACACACCGCTGCGCCGTGTCACCACACCGGAGGAATTTGCCGATGTGGTGCTGTTTTTCGCTTCGCCTTGGGCGCGCTCGGTCACGGGGCAGAATCTCATCGTTGATGGCGGCCTCGTAAAAAACTGATGATGCACCTGAATGCTTTTCTTTTTGCCTGTGGTCACCACCGTGGCGCATGGCGACACCCCGATTCGGCCGTGGAGCGCATCGACGATGTTGCGTTCTACGAGGAACTCGCCCGCACCGCTGAGCGAGGCAAGTTCGATGCGGTGTTTTTTGCGGACGGCTATACCCCGGAGAATGTCGCCGACGGCCCGCGCTGGCTGTTCGAGCCACTGACGCTGCTTGCCGCGCTGGCGCGCGCCACGACGCATATCGGTCTGATCAGCACGGTGTCGAGCACTTTCTTTACGCCATTTCATGCCGCGCGCATGGTCGCTTCGCTCGATCATCTGTCGGGCGGGCGGATTGGCTGGAACGTGGTCACTTCGATGTTCGACGCCGAGGCGCGTAATCACGGTTATGCGTCCATGCCGGCACATGACTGGCGCTATGCCCGCGCTGAGGAATTCATCGCCGCTGCGTTGGCGCTGTGGGATTCCTGGGAAGACGGTGCGATCCTGGCCGATCGGGAAGGGGAGTGGGCCGTCCCGGAGCGCGTTGTGCCGATCCATCATCACGGCGACCATTTTGATGTCGACGGCCCGCTTACCGTGCCGCGCATGCCGCAAGGTCATCCGGTGCTCTTTCAGGCGGGCGCTTCCGAACAAGGCCGGGCGCTCGCGGCACGGCGAGCCGAGGCGATCTATGCGGTAGCTTGGGATCTGGAAGCTGCGCAGCGCTATTACCGTGACATCAAGCGCCGCGTGCGTGAGGCCGGACGCAGTGATCCGGTGCCGGTGATGCCGGGTCTGGTCACCTATGTTGCCTCGACTGAAGATGAAGCGCGCGCCAAGCAACGTGAGCTGGATGAATTGTTGCCCGCACCGAGTGCCTTGCGCCAGTTGTCTACCTTCATCGGACAGGATTGTGCGGAGTGGGACCTGGACGCACCGGTGCCGGAATTGCCGCCGCTTGAAGCGTTTACCGGCCCGCAAGGGCGCTACGCGACTGTTCTGCGCATCATCGAAACCGAGCGTCCGACGCTCCGCGGCCTGCTCGGTCGTCTCGCGGCAGGCGGTGGGCATTGCACGATGGTGGGCACCCCGACGAGCATCGCCGATCGCATGGAGCACTGGTTTCGCAATGACGGCGCAGATGGCTTCAATCTGATGCCACCAACGCTGCCCGGTTCATTGGAAGACTTTGTTGATCAGGTCGTACCGGAATTGCAAAAACGTGGCCTCTTTCGACGTGAATACACGGCCACCACGCTACGCGGGCATCTTGGGCTCAAACGTCCGAATCATCCATAAGCCCAGCCCGTTTTGCCGTAGGGTGTGACGCGCCGGGCGATGGACTGAAATTCGACCGGTCCGCGGCGCTCACAGGCAAATGCCGGAATAGTCACCCGATCCATCATGCGGTGCCGGCGCGTATGGCATGGTGAAATTTCACCTGTGATGCTTGCGGAGAGCGCGGATGACCACTCTTAATATCATTGGCTGCGGTCGCGCGGCGCGCACCTGCGCGCGTTTGTGGGTACAGCAGGACCTGCTCGCCGTCGGTGAGGTGCTGACCCGTTCCCCTCAAAGCGCCGCAGAAGCGGTGCGTTTTATCGGTCAGGGACAAGCGGTTTCAACGTACGAAGCGTTGAATGCCGCGCCCTTGTGGCTGCTTGGCGTGCCGGACCGCGAGATTGCGCCGACGGTGGCCGCACTGGCGGCGAGCGGAACGTTGCGCTCGGGCGACGGCGTGTTCCACCTGTCCGGTTTCACCTCATCCGAGATCCTTGCGCCCTTGCGTGCAGCAGGCGTTCGTACCGCCAGCGTGCATCCGGTGATGAGCTTCGCCGATCCGCAGCGCGCAATAGAACGTTTTGCGGGGACGCCGTGCGGCGTTGAGGGTGAGGCGTCGCTGGCGGCGGAGCTGACCCAGCTGTTCGCTGCCGTGGGCGGGACGCCGTTCTCCCTGGACGGTAACGAGAAACCGCTTTATCACGCCGGCTCGGTGTTTGCCTCCAATTTTCTCGTCGTGATTCTGGACGCCGCCCGTCGTGCGTATGTCGACGCGGGTGTGCCGCCAGAAATGGCCGAGAGGATGCTTGCCACGCTCTCGCGCGGAGCGCTTGAAAACGTCATCGCTCTGGACGCAGCGGCGGCATTGACCGGTCCTGCCGCGCGGGGTGACCGGGAGGTCGTTTCCGCTCAACACGCGGCGGTGACGCGGTGGGACCCGGAAGCGGGTGAGGCTTACGATGCTCTCAGTCGGTTGGCGTTTCGGTTGGCAGGGCGGCGCTGACGGACCGTTCTGCCAGCGTTTGCAGGATGAGGAGGCCGCATGCAGAAAAGGCCGCGTCAGCGCGCGGACAGCGTGATTTCGGAGTCGTTGGTAAGCGCGTATGAAGCGGCGGAATACCACGTCGAAACGACGCCGCCGATCGTGCTGCGCGTAGGCCAGCGCAATGCCGCGCTGGTTGATCTGCTCACCCGGCGGGGTGTGTCTTCCGGTGCATTCATTACCGCCTGCAATCCTTTTGGCCAGCTTCTTGGAACGGAAGAGAATCTGCGCCGCAACATTGCCTTGCGGCGCGACCTGCACCCCCACGTCTGTGCAATGCTGCCGGCACGCGGCGTTGATCGTGCAGGACGCTGGCCCGATGAGCCCGGTTTGTTCGTTCTGGGGTGTCCCCAGGAAACGCTCGAAACGATCGGTGCTCGTTACCGCCAGAACGCGCTCGTGGTGTGCGGTCCGGACGGCGTTCCACGGTTGCTTCTGTTGCGTTAGGGAACATTCCGTTTCAGTTGGCCATTGGATGCGTCTGCAGGGCGCGATAAGGTTGCTTGCATGGATTTCAATTGTGGATGAAATCCAGCGGGTTGTCCGAGGAACGCATGAGCGGTGAGAGGGTCAAGTGTCGTGCTGCACTGACCCGATGAGCGCGGGCGTCTGGATACGATGGCCGGCGTGAATCCGCCCCGAGGGGAGAAGTGATGGATCTCGACCCAATTTTGCTCGCTCGTATTCAATTCGGGGCGAACATCAGTTTCCATATCCTGTTTCCGACAATCACCATCGCCCTGGCGTGGGTGTTGCTGTTCTTCAAGCTGCGTTATCGCGCAACGCAAGACGAATCGTGGATGGACGCGTACGACCTGTGGGTGAAAGTCTTCGCGGTGACCTTCGCCCTCGGTGTGGTCAGTGGCGTCACCATGAGCTTCCAGTTTGGCACCAACTGGCCGGGCTACATGAACACCGTCGGCAATATCGCCGGGCCTCTGCTGGCGTATGAGATTCTGACGGCGTTTTTTCTTGAAGCGACTTTTCTGGGCGTGATGCTGTTCGGACGCCAGCGGGTCTCGGATCGCGTCCATACCTTGGCCACCGTGCTGGTCGCGCTCGGGACGACCGCTTCAGCGTTCTGGATTCTGGTGCTGAATGCATGGATGCAGACGCCGGCAGGCTACGAGATGAGTGAAGGGAAGGCGCTGATTACCGATTGGTGGGCGGCGATCTTCAATCCTTCGATGCCGTACCGCATTGCGCACATGCTGCTCGCCTCCGGGCTCACCGTGGCCTTTCTGGTTGCCGGGATGTCGGCCTATCGCATGCTGCGCGGAGATCGCGCAGCGAGTGTGCACAAAGCATTGCGCACCGGGGTGTTTGCGGCGGCCTTGCTGATTCCGGTGCAGTGGGTGGTCGGGGATCTGCATGGTCTCAACACCTTTGAGTACCAACCGGAAAAAGTCGCTGCGATGGAGGGTGTGTGGGAAACCGAACAAGGTGTGCCGTTAGTGTTGTTCGCACTGCCCAACGAGGCTGAGCGACGTAATGATTACGCGATTTCGTTGCCGCGCGGCGCGAGCCTGATCCTGACGCATGAGTTGGAGGGTGAGATTCGTGGCCTGAACGAATTCGAGGATGAACATCCACCGGTCTCGCCGGTTTTCTGGAGTTTCCGCGTGATGGTGGGCATCGGGGTGCTGATGCTGGGTGTGGCGTGGCTGGCCGCGTATCAGCTGTGGCGGCGCAAAACTCTTTCCACGCTGACACTGCGAATGCTGGTCGGCATGACTTTTTCAGGCTGGGTGGCGGTGCTGGCCGGTTGGTATGTGGCGGAAATTGGACGCCAGCCGTGGCTGGTGTACGGCGTACTCAAGACAGCGGATGCGGCCTCGGATGTGCCGGGCGGCATGATCGCGACCTCGCTGGCGATGTATCTGACGCTCTACGTTGTCTTGTTGATCGCCTATGTTTCAGTTCTGTTCCGGCTGGCACGGAAAGCGAGAAAGGGCGTGAGCGAGGCACCAGCAGGGAAGATCACCGAGGAGGTGAGGGAATGAATGAAGAGTTCTGGCTGCCGGTGATCTTCGCCGGACTGATGGCGCTGGCGTTGCTGGTGTATGTCATCCTCGACGGCTACGATCTCGGTGTGGGCTTGCTGCTGCCGTGGGCCGACGAGAGCGAGAAAGACATGATGGTTGCCTCGATCGGACCCTTCTGGGATGCCAACGAAACCTGGTTGGTGTTGGGCATCGGGTTATTGCTGGTGGCCTTCCCGGAAGCCTACGGGATCATTCTCGGGGCGCTCTATTTGCCGGTGGCGCTGATGCTGGTCGGTTTGATCCTGCGCGGGGTGGCGTTTGATTTTCGCGTGAAAGCGCAGGATGAACACAAACGCTGGTGGAATTCGGCCTTTGCGTTCGGTTCGCTGCTTTCGGCCGTCTCGCAGGGCGTGATGCTAGGCCGTTTCTTGACGGGATTCGAACCCGGCTGGGCCGCGTGGGCTTTTGCGTTGCTGGTTGGCGGTGGCCTGGCCGCTGCGTACGCCTTGCTTGGTGCGGGCTGGTTGCTGATGAAAAGTGAAGGTGCTCTGCAACAAAAGGCCAGTCGCTGGGCGCAATATGGCCTTGTTGGCGCTGCGGTGTGCGTGGCGGCGGTGTCGATCGTCACGCCATTGGTCAGTGACCGAATCGCTTCCAAATGGTTTACGCTGCCGGAATTCATGCTGCTGTTACCGTTGCCGCTGATAGCGCTGGGAATGTTCGTGTTGTTGTGGTTCAGTCTGCCGCGCCTGAGGGTGCGCCATGCCCGCGGGGATGACCGGTATTGCTGGGTGCCTTTTGCCGCTGCGGTCGGACTGTTTCTGGTGTCTTTCCACGGGCTTGCCTACAGCGTTTTTCCGCAGGTGGTGATCAATCAGCTCGACATCTGGCAAGCGGCGGCGCATCCCCAGGCGCTGTGGGTGGTGTTGATCGGAACGCTGGTGGTGTTGCCCACGATCGTTGGGTATACGATTTTCGCTTATCGAGTGTTCTGGGGGAAGACGCGGGAACTCACCTACCATTAAGAGCGGTTGCCGCATTGATTTCCAAAACGCCCCACCCGGGACGCCGCAATCGACGATAATAGACGCTCCCCTGTTGTCTGAGCACGTATGTTTGGCTTTTTCGAAAAACGCATAGACCCGTACCCGGAAAAAACCCCGGAGCCGCCACCGCGCGGCTTTTTTGCTTTCTTGTGGGCGGGCACCGACGGGGTTCGCCCCTTCGTGCTCGGATTGGCGCTGCTGACTGCGATCACCGGGGCATTCGAAGCGGCATTGTTCGCCATGCTGGGCAAGGTTGTCGATTGGCTGGCGGCGGTGGAACCGGCGAATTTGTGGGCCGAGGAAGGCGGCACACTGTTACTGCTGGGCGGCATCATTCTTGCCAGCATCGGTTTGGTGGCGCTTCAGACCACGCTCAAGCACCAAGCGCTGGCAGGTAATTTCCCGATGCGTTTGCGGTGGAATTTTCATCGTTTGATGCTCGACCAGAGCATGAGCTTTTATCAGGACGAATTTGCCGGCCGCGTCTCCGCCAAGGTCATGCAGACCGCCCTTGCGGTGCGGGATACGGTGTTGATCCTGACCGATATCCTGGTTTTTGTGACGATCTATTTCGTCACCATGGTTGCCGTGGTCGGTGGCTTCAATGCGTGGTTGATGATGCCTCTGGTTGCGTGGCTGGGGTGCTATCTGGTGGTGCTGTGGATATTTGTGCCGCGCATCGGTCGCGTTGCACGTGCGCAGGCGGATGCGCGCGCGCTGATGACGGGGCGCATCACCGACGCCTACACCAATATCGCCACCATCAAACTGTTTTCGCACGCCGGTCGTGAGGCGGCCTATGCGCGTGGTTCGATGCGCGAATTCATGGCAACCGTGCATGCGCAGATGCGCCTGGTTTCCAGTATCGAGATGATCAATCACGCGCTCGCGATGTTGCTCATCATGGGCTCTACCGGGGTCGCGCTGTGGTTGTGGACGCAGGGTGAGGTGGGTGTGGGCGCACTGGCTGCGGTGGGCGCGATGACCTTGCGTCTGAACGGCATGTCGCACTGGATCATGTGGGAACTGGCGCAGTTGTTCGAACAGGTGGGCACCGTGCAGGACGGCATCAATACGCTGTCGCAACCGCGTGGCGTGCTCGATAAGCCGGGCGCGAAACCACTCGTGGTGACCCGCGGCGAGATCCGTTTCGAAAATGTGCGCTTCGCTTACGGTGCCGGGTCGGAGGCGCCGCCAGTCATCGATGACCTTACGCTGACGATCCGGCCGGGTGAAAAAATCGGTCTGGTCGGACGTTCCGGTGCGGGCAAATCGACCATCGTCAATTTGCTGCTGCGCTTTCACGACGTCGAGTCCGGTCGCATCCTGATCGACGGCCAGGACATTGCTGAAGTCGAGCAGGTTTCCTTGCGCGCACATATCGGCATGGTCACGCAAGATACTTCGTTGTTGCACCGCGCAGTGCGTGACAACATTCTCTACGGCCGTCCGGATGCCTCCGAAGAAGAAATGATCGCCGCCGCGCACCGTGCGGAGGCTCATGACTTCATCCTTGATCTGAGCGATCCACAGGGGCGGCGTGGTTTTGATGCGCATGTCGGCGAACGCGGTGTCAAACTCTCCGGCGGGCAGCGACAACGCATCGCCATTGCCCGCGTCATGCTCAAGGATGCTCCCATCCTGCTGCTTGACGAGGCGACCAGTGCGCTCGATTCCGAGGTGGAAGCGGCCATCCAGGGCAGCCTGTATCGTTTGATGGAAGGCAAGACCGTGGTTGCCATTGCGCACCGGCTGTCGACCATCGCCGCGATGGATCGCCTGATCGTCCTGGACCACGGCCGTATCGTCGAAGACGGCGATCATCACAGCCTGCTCGCGCAGGGTGGGTTGTATGCCCGGCTCTGGGCACATCAGAGCGGTGGTTTTCTCGGTGAAGAAGACGCGGACGAAGAAGAAGGTACGGCAGCGTCACCGGATGTCGCCTCCTGACCTTCAATGCACGAATTGTTGCGCCCGCATGGAACCGGATGCGCATCCTGGTTACGACAATGCTGTAGCCGGCCGGATGTGCCGGCTTCTGCGCGTTTTCCGCGGCCATCTGGCGGCGTGACGCATACCGATAACATTCCGGTCGGTCGGAATGCCGCATGAGGGTGCAGGGGTGCCAGGCATTGAGTCATCGAGCAGCGCCAGGCTGGACTATTCGCTACCGTCCCGGCTGGAGGAGATTGCCGCACTGGCGAATGCCGTGGAGGTCTTCCTCGCAGCGGATCCGCAACTCGCTTTCCAGACCAATCTGTGTCTGGAGGAATTGCTCACAAATACCATCGTGCACGGGCTGCATGGAGAGCCGGGGCACGTGATTCGGGTGTCTCTGAAGCGCGTGGAGCGGGGGCTGGAGGTCACATTGACGGATGATGCTCCGCCGTTTGATCCGTTTTGCGAGGCGGCGCCCCCGGATCTGGACGCGTTGTACTTCCGTACCTTGACCAATCTGGCCTGTGAGCTTGCCGCTCGCGCCGCACGGCCTGAATATGCAGAGTGTTTTTCAGGTGGGCGTCGCCTGCTTGCGATAGACAGCAGTTTCAGCGGCACGCGCGCTGG
>DATGNI010000035.1:0-25325 GCA_035306825.1 Azoarcus sp.
CCTGCAACGCTGCCGAATCACTGTCTGCATACAGGGCGGGATCTGCCAGACGTTCATCGATCTGGGTCTTTTCCTTCTGCCAACTGTCGAGCCGGCGTTCAAGCTGATCCCGTTCTTTGGTCAGCGGACGACGTTCGGCCAAACGCTCTTTCCGGTCCGCCACAACCTGGGCGCGATCGGCTTTTCGCGCCGCTTTCTCGGCGCCTGACCCCGCACTCTGCGCGGCGTAGGCAATTTCAGCGCGCCGCGCGGCCAGCCAGTCGCGATAATCCCCCAGATCGCCTTCGAATTCCTCCACTCGCCCATCATCGACGAGTAAAAAGCGGTCGCACGTTGCGCTCAGCAGCGCCCGGTCGTGCGACACCAAAACCATCGCGCCATCAAAATCCTGCAGTGCGCAGGTCAGCGCGTGACGCATTTCGAGGTCAAGGTGGTTGGTGGGCTCGTCCAGCAGCAGCAGGTTGGGCCGGCGCCAGATCAGCAGCGCCAGCGCGAGACGTGTTTTTTCGCCGCCGGAGAAAGCCTCGCATGCTGCGGTGGCCGGCGTTTCAGTGCCGCCTTCACCGTTGCCCCGGAACGCGAAGCCCCCCAGGTAATCACGCAAATCCTGCTCACGCGCGATTGGATCGAGGCGCAGCATGTGCTGCAACGGGGATTCGGCCGGACGCAGAGTCTCCAGCTGATGCTGGGCGAAATAGCCGATGGCAAGCCCCTTGCCTTCCGTGCGCACACCGGCGCTCAACGCCAGTTCGTCGGCAAGCAGCTTGATCAGCGTTGATTTCCCTGCACCATTACGCCCGAGCAGACCAATGCGCTCGCCGGGACGTAATTGCAGCCGCAGATCCGCCAATACAGTGCGTCCGTCATAACCGGCTGCAGCCTCCTCAAGCACCAGCAACGGATCAGGCGCCGGTGGCGCATCGCGGAAAGAGAAGGAAAAAGGTGAATCGATGTGCGCGGCCGCGACGCGCTCCATCCGTTCAAGCGCCTTGATACGGCTTTGCGCCTGGCGCGCCTTGGTGGCTTTGGCCCGAAAACGGCGCACGTAATCTTCCATGTGCGCAATCTCGCGCTGCTGACGCTCATGCAGCGCCTGTTGCTGGGCAAGGCGTTCCCCGCGCTGACGCTCGAAATCACTGTAGCCCCCCACATACAGCGTGGCGCGCTGCTGTTCGATGGACAGCACATGACTGACGCAGGCATCGAGAAAATCGCGGTCATGTGAAATCAGCAAAAGCGTGCCGCGATACTCATTGAGCCATTGTTCGAGCCAGATCACGGTATCGAGATCAAGGTGGTTGGTGGGCTCATCCAGCAGCAACAGATCGGAGCGACACATCAACGCCTGGGCAAGGTTCAACCGCATGCGCCAGCCGCCGGAAAAATCCGCCACCGGGCGATCAAAATCCGTCTGCAAAAACCCCAGTCCATCCAACAGCGCGGCGGCGCGAGCGGGGGCGGCATAGCCATCGATTTCGCCCAGTCGGGCGTGCAGCTCACCGATGCGTTCGCCGTCGTGAGCCGTTTCCGCTGCAACCAGGTCGGCCTCAATGCGGCGCAGTTCCACGTCACCATCGAGTGCATAGTCAAATGCGCTTTTCTCCAACGCCGGCGTTTCCTGCGCAACGTGGGCAACCACCCAGCCTGGCGGCAGTTCCAGCTCGCCCTGATCCGGTTGCAATTCTCCGCGCAACAAGGCGAAGAGGCTGGACTTTCCGCTGCCGTTGGCGCCGGTCAGACCGATCCGCCAACCCGGATGGAGTTGCAAGGTGGCATTTTCGAAGAGGGTGCGGGCGCCGCGCGCGAGGCGCAGCTTGCGAAACTGGATCACAGGTTTTTAGTACTCGGTCAAATGCTTTGGAAAGCGTTATTCTATGGGGTCCGCCACGTGCGACTTGACGACCATGCTTGTGAGATTTTTTCCGCCCGCCCTTTTACTCTGTTCCGCCTTGTCCGCCATCGCTGCGGAAGATTCGGACGCGGTCTTCGCGCGCGCCGAACAGATGCAAGAGCAGGGCCAGACCCTGCGCGAAGTGGCGACGAACCGCTTTCTCCATCAGGAAGCCGCGTGCTACGCAAAGTTCTTTGTCAACGCGTGTCTCGACAAGGCGCACGAAGAACGCATTGACATTCTCAACAAGGCGCGGGAACTGCAAATAGCCGGCAAGAAACTGGAGCTCGAAGAAAAACGCCGTCTTGCTGCCGAACGCGGCGCGGATGTACACGTCCAGCCGCGCCCTCTCCCCACGCCCACCGTCATCCCCGAATCAACGCCCGATCCCGAAGCCCTGCGTATTCGCGCCGAACGCCAACGCGCGCTGGAGCGGGCACGGGTCGAACAGGCTCGAGAAGAAGCCGAACGGGCCGAACGCGAGTCCAACTCGACGGATGGAAACTAGTTGACCACCTCCAACGGCCCCGTGCCCGATGGAACCTGCACTCGCGCGCGCAGCTCACGAGTGATTTCGATGCGGTTTTCGTCATCCACGCGCAAGGCGTGCGCAATATCGTAACGCTGCACATATTTAAACCATTCATCGCCAGCGATGAACGGTGCCTTGCTGGCGGCATCGGACCAGGTGCCGGCGTTCTCGCGCGGCGTCACCAGCACCGTCAGCGACTGCGTGCCTTCGGCCGGATAACCGCTGCGAGGGTCGAGCAGGTGCGAATACCGTTTGCCTTCAATTTCGAAGAAACGCTGGTAATCGCCTGAGGTACCGATCGCTTCGCCATCGTACAGCGGCAACGTTACCAGTGGCGCCGGAGCGCGTGGATCCTGGATGCCGATACGCCACGGCGTGTCGCCCTTGGCGCCAAGGGCCATCACATTGCCGCCGATATTGATCAGCGCATTCTCGACGCCCAAACCGCGCAACAGGGTCACGGCGCGGTCCAAGGCGTAGCCTTTGGCGTAGCCGCCAAGATCAATCTGCACGTTTGGATTGCTGCTGGACACCTGCGTGCCGTCAATCTCGACATCCGCCATCGAAGGGGCGGCGGCGAGAATCGCGGCAAGCTCCGTCGGGTCCGGCAGCTTCGGTTCGAATTCGTCATCATGAAAGCCCCACAGGGCGATCAATTCGCCCAAGGCGGGATCGAACAGACCTTCACCGGTTTCGGCGATGGTCTGGGCGCCAGTGAGCAGAAACGCAAGCTCCTCGGACACCTGGACGGTTTCGCCACGCCTGAGGCCATCATTGAGTTCGGTCAGTTCGGAAGGCTGCCACGCGTGCAGGGCATGATGCAGACGATCGAACTCCTGCAACACGGCGGCCATTGCCTGCTCTGCCTGTTGCTGAGAGTTACCGTAGATCGTCAGGTCTACGCGGGTGCCGAATACATACGCTTCCTGATGAAAGAGCTCAGCGCGACTGCAGGCGACAAGCACCACGGAACACACCAGCGCCAACACAACGGCACGCAAGCCGGCACCACGCGCCGCACGGGTGACGCCGTTCATGCGCAAGTCTGCTCCAACTTGTCGACAAACAATTCGGCGACTGAAAAGTCGGTTTGCGCCTCGATCTCAACAAAGCAGGTGGGGCTGGTGACGTTGATCTCCGTGAGGCTGTCGCCGATCACGTCGAGACCTACCACCATCAAGCCTCGCGACCATAAAATCGGCGCGAGGGTTTCGGCGATTTCACGTTCGCGCTCCGTCAGCGGCATCGCTACCCCGCGTCCGCCAGCGGCAAGATTGCCGCGCGTCTCGCCTGCGGCCGGAATGCGCGCGAGCGAATACGGCACAACTTCTCCGCCAATAATCAGCACGCGTTTGTCACCTTCGGTGATCGCTGACAAGTAGCGCTGCGCCATGATCGTGCGCGTGCCTTCCAGGGTCACCGTCTCGAGAATGACGTTGCGGTTGGGGTCGTCCTTCTTCACGCGGAAAATCTGACTGCCGCCCATGCCATCGAGCGGCTTGAGGATCACATCGCCCAACTCTTCGATGAACGACTGCACTTCATCGGGATCACGCGCCACCAAGGTGGTGGCGACGAATTGCGGGAATTCGGTAATCGCCAGCTTTTCAGAATGATCGCGAATCGCACGCGGATCATTGAAGATCCGCGCGCCGGTCGCCTGGGCGCGTTCGAGCAGCCAGGTGGCGGCAACATATTCAAAGTCGAACGGCGGATCCTGTCGCATCACCACCGCATCAAAAGTGGTCAGCGGAAGTTTCTCGCACTTGACCGGCACATACCATGCGGCACCGTCAGCGGTCAGGCGGAGTTCAAGCGCGTCACCCATCACCGCCCCATCACGCCAGGAGAGTGCTTCACGCTGGATCGCAAAGATCTTGTGCCCGCGCGCAGCGGCTGCGCGCATCATCGCAATACTGGAATCCTTGGCGGGGTTGAGACGCTCAAGCGGATCGAGGATGAAAGCGAACTGCCGGGTCAACATCTGCGCGCCCTCACACCATTTCCATTTCAGTGGGCTCGTTTTCCTCAATCTCGACCGAAGCGGCAAGCGCCGCCAGACGGGCGACCACACCGTAGGCATAAAAACGGTTGGGCGGGGCATCCGGCTCCTGACCAGCGTCCGGCACGGAACACGAAGTGTCGAAAGCCAGCGATTTGAAACTCATTCCCGGAGCGTTGAGGTTTTCGTCGCGACCGCGCTCGGTATGCACGCGGTAGAAACCGCCCACGACATAACGATCCATCATGTAGATGACTGGCTCCGCCACCGCACCCTCGAGCGTCTCGAAAGTGGGCACGCCTTCCTGAATAATCACCTCCTGCACCTGGATGCCTTCCTTGATCACCGACATCTTGTTGCGCTGGCGGCGATTCAAACCCTTCACCTCGGAAGCATCCTTCACCGTCATCACGCCCATGCCATACGTGCCGGCATCGGCCTTGACGACCACGAAAGGCGTCTCGTCAATGTCGTATTCCCGATATTTTTCACCAATGCGCAGAAGCAATTCACTGACCTGGTCGGCGAGACACTCTTCCCCGGCACGCTCTTTGAAATCGATCTGCCCGCACGTACGATATTCGGGGTTGATGCGCCACGGATCGATGCCGATCATGTCGGCAAATTCACGCGTCACGCGGTCATAGGCTGCGGCGTGATTCGACTTGCGACGCGTATGCCAACCGGCATGCAGCGGCGGAATCAGCCATTGTTCGTCAATCCCTTTGAGGATATCCGGCACACCACCGGACAGATCATTGTTGAGCAACACTGCGCACGGATCGAAATCAGCCACTCCCAGCCGTCCGCCGCGTCGCACCAGCGGCTCCAGCGTGAGCGTCGCGCCATTGCTCAATTCCAGCGTCGTGGGTTCGACCACCTCGGGCAACAGACTGCCAATGCGTACGTTCAAACCGGCGAGCTTCAGCGTGGACACAAGCTGTGCGACGTTCTGCAGGTAAAACTGGTTGCGTGTATGGTTCTCGGGAATCAGCAACAGCTTGCGCGCATTCGGACAAATACGATCCACCGCCACCTGCGCGGCTTGCACGCACAAGGGCACGAAAGTCTCGCTGAGATTGTTGAAGCCACCCGGAAACAAATTCAGATCGACCGGCGCAAGCTTGAAACCCGAATTACGAAGATCGGTCGAGGCATAGAATGGCGGTTCATGATCTCGCCATTGCGCGCGCATCCAATGCTCGATCTCGGTAGCGTGGTCAAGGAATTGCAACTCCAGCTCAAGAAGCGGGCCGGTCAGCGCGGTGGTGAGATGAGGAACCATGAAGACTCTCTGCAAAAATGACCCTCGTCGCTGCGTGACGAGAGAGGTGGCGCAATTTTACACCAGCCGCGCGCGGCCTTCGTGCATCACACCATAGATTGATTTGATCGACCATAAAGGATGCCATGCGTTCCATTGCTCTTGTTACCGGTGCCGGAAGCGGTATTGGGTACGCGCTCTCCGACCGTCTCGTGAAACGCGGCTGCGCCGTGCTCGCCGTCGGTCGCCGTAGCCAACCACTGGCAGCCCTCGCCGCCCTCCACCCCGACCACATCACCCCGTTGGCGCTCGACGTTTCCGCACCGGACGCGGCACAGCACATTCTTTCCACCTTGGGCGATGCGCCGCTGCGTTTCATCGTGCATAACGCGGCCTCGCTCACTCCGGCCGGGCCGCTCGAAACACTGGATCGCGCGGCGTTCCACGCCCATTTCGAAACCAATCTGAGCGCACCGCTGTTTCTCACTCAAGCGTTGCTGCCACGGCTGCAGGCCGGTGCGCGCATTTTGCACATCTCTTCCGGCGCCGCCCACCGCGCGGTGTCCGGCTGGGGGCCGTATTGCATGTCCAAAGCCGCGCTGCACATGCTGACTCAATGCTGGAATGCAGAATTGAGCGAACGCGGGATCCTCGTCGGCTCCGCTCGTCCCGGGGTTGTCGATACGCCGATGCAGGAAACCATCCGCAGCCTCACTCCGCAGGATTTCCCGGCGGTGGAAACCTTCCGCCACCTCAAGACGGCAGGCGAGTTGTTGCCGCCGGAGACCGTTGCGCACTTTCTTGCGTGGATGTTGCTCGACGCGGAAGACGAACCGTTTTCCGGTGCCGAACGCGACGTCCGGGATGCGGAACTGGAAAAGCTGTGGCGTCCCGAACGCGCTGCATAGACTTCCGGCAAATTCCGGCAAACAAACACGATTATCCGGATGCAATATTTGATATTGTTGCGCATCGTCACACGCTGCAATGGCGCACGCGCCTGACACCGTCTTTCAAGGGAGAAAACAATGGATGCAATGGAGCCGATCACGGCCTCAGACGAAAAACTGAAATCCGCCAAAACACTGACGATGGTCATTTATGGACTGTATGCCGCATCCTTGCTGATCGGGCTGAGCAGCATCGTCGCGATCATCATGAATTACGTCAAAAAGGATGATGTCGCAGGCACCTTCCTGGAAAGTCATTTCCGTTGGCAGATCAACACCTTCTGGTTTGCTCTGGGCTGGGTGGTGCTCGGGTTCTTGACCTTGGCCGTGATGATCGGTTGGCTGATACTGTTTGCGAATGCGGTGTGGTTCATCTATCGCCTCGTGAAAGGTTTTCTATACCTCAACGACAACAAACCGATGTACGCAGCCTGAATCCGGATCGCGCGGCCCGCAACGATTGCGGAGCCGTTCGGCGATACGCACCCGGCGCGCACTGCGGCGCGACATTCATTGCACGGTCAGTGCATCCAGTCGCGCCAGCACTACCTCCCAATCCAGCTCCTCCGAAGTATCGACCCCGACCGTTTCACCGCGCTCATTTTCTTCGAGCGGTTCGCGCGCAGCCAGTTGATGCTCGAGCACGGCCACATCAGCATCCGCCGCGTCCGTCCCCTCCGCCGCCCGGCGCGCGACGCGCTCACGTAGCACAGCGACGGGCGCATCGAAGGCGAGAATCGCAAACGGTACGTTCAGCTCCCGTGCCAGCGCACGAAATCTGTCCCGTTGGGCCCGCTTGAGAAACGTTGCATCCACCAGAGCGGGCCGTCCGGCCGCCACCACCTTGCGTGCCACCTCGATCAATCGTGCGTAGGTGCGCCGCGTCATCTCGGCGCCGTACAAACCCTCTCCCACCGCCGCCGTCGCCCGTTCGGTCGCTTTCAGCCCGGCCAATCGCTTACGTTCAACATCCGAACGAATACGCACTGCGCCCCGCAGCGCCACCAGCTTGCGTCCGTTGTAGCTCTTGCCGGAACCGGACGGCCCGCTCGCAATCCACACGCAACCCGTGCGCGGTTCGATCCGCGCCAATGCGTACTCGAGGTATCTCGCCAACTCTGCCCGGCTGGCTTCATCCCCCTGATCCATGCGAATCGCCGCAACCTTGGCACGCACCATCGCGCGATACACCACATACCAAAGCAACAGCTCCAGTCCGGCATAATCACCACTGGCTTCCAGCCAGGCATCCAGAAAACGCGACGCCAGATCCTCCCGGCCGCGCGCTTCACAATCCATCACCAGAAAGGCCACGTCGGCCATCACATCCGCCCAGCGAAACTGCGGATTGAACTCGATGCCGTCGAACAATCGCGGCGCCCCATCAAGCAGCACAACGTTGCTCAGATGGAGGTCACCGTGGCATTCACGCACCCGGCCCTCTGCCAGCCGCGCCTCGAACCGAGGCGTCAGGCGTTTCGCCTGCGCGTCGCTCCACGCTTCCAGCCGCCCGATGCATTCAAGTAGCGCCGCATCCGTTACCCGTTCGCGCAATTGTTCGAAGTTCTGCCGCGCCGGCGCAACCACCTTGTCGGCCGTACCGAATCCCTCATGCGGCTGCGCCACCGCCGCAACCGCATGAAACGTTGCAACATGCACCGCCAGCGCATCCACATGCGCGGCGTCCAACTGGCCGGAGGCAAGGCGATTGGCAAACACGTCCGCTTGATCAAAACGGCGCATTCGCACCGCAAACTCTTCTGCTCCATCGAGCGGCCCGATCCTCGGTTCCGCACCGCCATACACGCCCACCACCGCTACATAAATTTCAGGCGCCGTGCGACGATTCAGACGCACTTCCGCCTCGCACATCTCACGGCGGCGTTGCGGCGTGGAATAGTCGAGAAAACCGAGGTCGAGCGGTTTCTTGATCTTGTAGGCAAAGTCACCGGCAAGAATCACCCATGAAGCGTGGGTTTCAATGCATTCGATTTTTTCCACCGGATGTGGAAAACGACCATGCTCAACCAGTTTCGCGACAATGGATTCGGTATCAATCATGTGGAGCAGGCGTGCGGGCAAAGATTCAATTCTAACGGGCGAAGCCAACAAACCCCCGGGCACGATTGCATGTGACGGACAAGACACTTTTGTCGTGTGCACGAAGGCGGTGCGCGCCACGTATACTGGCGGCGCAACGGAATTTCCGTCTATCGTCCGCAATCGACACGGAGTCTCTCTTGGCAGGCAATCCCAATACCCCGCGCATCATCGCAGCGATTCTGGGGGTGATATTTTTTGCGCTGGTCGGCGCCTTCGTGATGATGGCGATGGTCTCGCGCGACGAAGTACGCATGAATGCGATCGGACCGCTCGGCAAAGCGCCCGGCGTGGAACGTGGCGGCGTGCGTTTCGCCGGCACGCTGCATGTGTGGGAAGTTTCCGGCAGCATCGGGATCGACCAGCACGGACACGCTCACCTTTCTGCCGATTTTCGCGGACCGAGCGCACAACCGCCCAATCCCGATTTCCCATTGAGCGCCGCCTTCATCCGTCCCGACAGCGACGCGGAGCCCATCCCTGCGGCGATGCGCCGTGTTGGCCGCGGCAGCTACCGCGGCAGCGCCGCACTGCCGGGCGACGGCCCGTGGTTGCTGCGCCTCACCGTGCCGGAAGTCACTGGCGTGCTGGCCTTCACAGCCGACCCATGAATCAACGCAGCAAGACGATTTGATTTCCGGCACTCATTGACGCGCCAACCACGGCGCGAACAACGCCTCTGCGTTACGCCATAGCAAACGCTCCTGCAGATTCGGCGAGAGTACTGTCAGCCAATGCCGAATGTCGCTGGCGACTCCGTCGTATTGGCGCCAGCGGTTCGTGCTGAAAGTATCCACCGCCACCACGAAACGCTCCGGGTGCGCCTCGAACAAGGCCTGCCATGCGGGCAACAGCCGGCCGTTTGGCGCAATGCGCTCATCGCGCACCGAGGTATCGATCCACAGCGCTCGGTCAACGTTGCGCTCGAGCATTCGCGCGACCTTCTCCGGTGTGGGTACGGTGCCCAGGTGCGCCCACAACACTCGCACATCCGGCGCGATTTCGAAAGCGCGCTCAACCACTGCCGCATCCCCGTGGAGCAGCAGCATCAGACCGTGCTCATCGGCAATCCGTACCAATTCAGCAAACACCGGGCTGGCAGCATCACGCGCGAACAAATGCAGCTCGCCGATTCCCGCCCAATCGCCGTCGGCCACGCGTGCCGCAATTTTTGCGGGCAGGTCACGATCATGCATCCAGCTCGCTTTGTCGTGCCGTGAGGCATACACACCGAGCAGCGGTATCACCCGTTGCGGCGCGAA
Organism: Azoarcus sp.; assembly: GCA_035306825.1. Lineage (GTDB taxonomy): Bacteria > Pseudomonadota > Gammaproteobacteria > Burkholderiales > Rhodocyclaceae > Pseudazoarcus. The sequence continues at coordinate 10,002 of DATGNI010000035.1, forward strand.
TTCATGCAACGTGCGGGCGTACGCACTGGGCGTGCCGGAAATCGCCACGCGCGACACCCCGGCTGCATTCAACCGCGCGATGATCTCGCTCGGCGCAAGTGCCGCCGCGTTCTCGGCGGTGTAGTGAGAATGCGCGTCGACCATCGGCAGCCGGTCCGTCGCAAACACCTGCCCACACAGGCAGGCGAGAATCACAAAAACGAAGACACGCTCGATCATGCGAAATGGACGTGGATGCATCAGTGCTCCAGCGCCTCCGTGCCGCGCTCCAACCGCTGTACCAGCGCATCCAGCGGCTCGCGAATGCCTGGGCCGATCTCGATTTGCGGATTGGAATAACCGTCGTCCTTGCCGGCCACCACCTCGCGCTGCCTGATCACCGAGCGAGCCGCAGCATGCGCGGTCTCGAAGGAGCGGGTTTCATGGCGCAGTTGTTCGTCATACATGGCGCGGCCAAAAAAGGTGAGTTCCGACAGCCGACCGCAACCATACGAGGTGTTGTCCGCGTCCGCGGCGGTCATGATCAAGGTGTTTTCATCCACCAACGGCTCGACCCACGAACCGGAATAGCAAGCCGAAATAGAGATCACACGATATTTGATACCGGCTTCGTTGAGCAGGATGCGCAACAGAACCGGCGTCACCGTTTCCACCCTCAGCGGCCAGAAGCCGGCGGCCAATTCGCCCTCACGCGCACCATGCGAAGTGAGATGAATGAACAGCACGTCTTCTTCCGGGTCCATCTGCTCGGCGATTCGACCGATCGCGCGTCGCAAGTTAAGCAGCGTGGCCCATGGCCATTGTTCAAGCGTATCCAGGCTGTTCACCAGCTCCAGCGTACGACCTTGAGCGTCGAAACGCTCACGCATCACCCCCGCCACCATTGCGCTCTCGCGCCGAAAAACATCTTCGTAGGCATACGGCGCGAAAGTCAATGTGTACAGATCGACGATCCCCGGTCGCTGCGGCAGCAGCGCATCCAGACGCTCTATCAGCAATTCAGACTGACGCTCCATCACCGATTGAGTGAGCTGCAGTCGGGCCGGCTCCGCATCGGCTGACGCGGCCGACACATCCGGTTCGTGCCTTTCAATCCATAACGGCGTCTGACTGTAGGCACTGTTGACGCTCATCACGACGACCATCACCAACGCCGCACCCACCGCCAGCACAGTCTGACCCGTAGCTCGCGACAGCAAGACACTCAAGGCGATGAAATGGAGGCCGATCAGACCCGCCAGAAACCACCACCAGGCATGACCCATCTGCCATTCCGGCATGCGCGCAAAGACCATGCCCACGATCAGCATCACGATCATGAACGTGCTCATCTGCACCGCTGCAACGCCTCCCAGAAGCGCCGCTCCGGACACGCGCGCAGTACCGTTTTTCACCGCGTGCAAGAACAAGGCATGACACATTCCGAACAACACCAGCAACGGCAGCCAGTCCGCCAACAGCCCCGCCGGGCTGAAATCGACTGGCCCCGCATACCAACCGCGCCACAACCCCGCCTGCACTGCCCACAAAATCCCCACCAATGCAGGAATCGTCAGCGCAAACACATGCAGGCGCTCCCAGCGCGGCGGCAGCAATACTGCGGCGCGCACGCCTTCCGTGAACCACCCAAAGAACCGCGCGCCGGGCGGCTGCGTACTAGCGGAAGAAGACAATCTTTGCTCCATTCAATTTCTGAACCACCCGCAAAACCACCAGAACGAACCATCCGCATTGGCGACTGCGAGCAGGTAACGGATATCCACAGTTTGCGCGCAACTACGCTAACAGGACAATGCAGGTCTCATCGCTCTCTTCGTCGCGACATGCCTCTCCGCATGGAAGAATCCCTTTTGCCGCCACAAATCGAAGCCGGTTCGCGCTCCTTTCGTCGAGCGAATATCGCGTTGTTCATCGGCGGTTTCGCGACCTTTGCACTGCTGTATGCAACGCAGCCACTGCTGCCTGAATTGGCGCGCGAGTTTGCGGTCGGCCCGGCGTGGTCGAGCCTCGCGGTTTCGGCCGGCACCGGCGCGATGGCGCTGCTGCTGATTCCCGCCAGCCTGCTTTCAGACCACTACGGACGGGTATTGCTGATGAAATGGTCGCTCGCACTGGCAGCGATCATCGGCCTCGCGGGCGCTTTCGTCACCGATTTCACTCAGCTGATCGTGCTGCGAGCCCTGCTCGGCGCTGCCTTGGCCGGATTGCCGGCGGCGGCGATGGCTTATCTAGGCGAAGAAATTTCCCCGAACGCGCAAGGCCGTGCGATGGGCCTGTACATTGCCGGCAACGCACTGGGCGGCATGAGCGGACGGGTGCTCGGCGGACTGTTTGCGGACATCGGCTCGTGGCGCTGGGCACTCGCGTTATTGGGCGTGCTGGGCATTGCAGCAGCAATCGCCTTCTGGCGCGCATTGCCTGCCTCGCGGCATTTCCACCCTCGCTCAATCGCGTTGCGGGCGGTACTGGCCGACATTCGCGCCATTTTCGCCGACAGCCACCTGCGCTGGTTGTTTGCGGTGGGCTTTTTGTTGATGGGCGCGTTCTTTGGCCTGTACAACTACGTCGGCTTTCGTTTGGAAGCTCCGCCTTTCAATTTGGCTCAAAGCGCGATCGGCGCGATCTTTTTGCTCTATCTGGTGGGCAGCCTGTCTTCCGCCTGGGCCGGTCGGCTTTCCGATCATTACGGCCGCCGCAATGTGATGTGGGTGATGGTCGTAGCGGCGCTGCTCGGTCTGGCGACGACGCAGTCCGACCATCTTTTCATTCTCATCCTCGGCATCGCGCTGTACACCTTTGGCTATTTCGGCGCTCACAGCACCGCCAGCGGCTGGGTCGGCCGTCGCGCCGGCGAGCGTCGCGCGCTGGCCTCGGCGCTGTACCTGTCAGCGTATTATCTTGGGAGCAGCGTCGTCGGCTCACTGACCGGCATTGCGTGGGATCGTCATGGCTGGAACGGTTTGACACTGGCCATCAGCGCCTATCTCTTCATCGCCCTGGGACTGGCGCTGTGGTTACGAAAGATGACCGCGCCGAAAAAACAGTCGCTGAACAAATGAGCGGTTGCGACAAAACCGTAGCGTTCGGATTACAGAATCACACCGCGTCGACGGGCAATGAGACGACGCATCATTTCCACGCCCACACCGACGAGCAACGCCCAGCCAGGCCCGGCAATGACCGCGACCAAGGCGGTGGCGCCGATCACCGGCCAACTGTCCGGCCGAGATTCGAACAACCGTTTGGAAAATGCCAAATCGGCGCCGGCCACCACCAGCAAGGCGCCTGCCAACGGCAGCGGGAAGGACGCCAGCAATGCCGCAGCAGCTTCACCGGCAAACAATGCGGTACAGAGCAACACCACGCCCAGCATGATCGGCGCCGCAGCGGTGCGCGCGCCGAAACGATATTGCGCAACGACCCCTCCTGCCCCATGACACATCGGCATTGCACCGAACGGTGTGAGCAGCAGGTTGCCCAAACCGGTCGATAGCGACAGCCGGCGTTCATTGACCCGTGCGGCGCGCTCCGGGTAGAGGCTCGTGCTGACCGCGGCAGTCACGATGATCGCATTGGCCACCGTCAAGGGCACCTGCGGCAACACCGCCAGTTCCAGCGTGCGTGGCAGATCGGACCACGACAATGTCACCCAGCCAGGCCACACCAGATTGGCCGCCGGCAGGTCTGCGCCGCCCCACCAGGACGCACCCAGCACCGCAACCACGCCGATTGCAAGTAGCGGCAGCCGCGTCACGAACATCGCCAGCACGACAAAAGCCAATGCCCCGAAACCCAGCCATGGCGCATCCAGAATCAAATCCAGACCCAGCCACATCATTGCCAGACCAAGACCTAGCACCAATCCCAGCGTGACCGCACGTGGAATATGGCGCGCCAACCAGGAAATTCCGCCCGTCATCCCGAGCAAAAGAAACAGCGCACCGACCACCACGCCCGCCAGTGCGACTTCGCTCGGCGTGAGACCCGAGGTCAACAATGCGGCGGCAATCGCCTTCATCGGCTGCACCGCCATCGGCAAGCCGTAGAACAGACCGGCCGCGATCAGGGCAACACCGAAGCCAAAGAAAACGCCCACCGCCGACAAACCGCCCACGGTGACTGCGCTGATGACATACGGCAGAAAAGTGCCCAGATCACCGCAAGAGCCGTTGGCCTCGCGGAACCAACGACTTTTCACAGCGCCATCTTCCAGGGCAGTTCGCCCTGAATGAACAGGCGCGCATCTTCTGATGCGGGGCGGGCGAAAAACTGGCGTAACGGCGTATGTTCGCGTACGCGTCCCGCGCTGAGGAAGATCACGTCGTCGCCCAGCCGGGTGGCCTGACCGAGATTATGGGTGGTCATCAGAATGCGCGTTCCGTCAGTACGAATTTCGCGCACGATCCGCTCGACTTCTGCAGTGGCGGAGGGATCCAGACTGGCGGTTGGCTCATCGAGCAACAGCAGACGCGGATTTGTCAGCCATGCACGCGCAAGCGCGAGGCGCTGTCGTTCACCGCCAGAGAGCAGACGGGCGCTGTCGCGCGCGCGATCCGCAAGACCGATGCGCTCCAGCATCATCAAGCCCCGACGGCGACGTTCGGCGCGAGAAATGCCCAGCGGCTTGAGACCGATCGAAATGTTCTCAAGCACGGTCGTGCGCAACATCATCGGGTGCTGAAACACCATCATCACCCCTGCTTCCGGGCGCTCCCCGCCTCCCCATTCAAGCGTGCCGGCAGTCGGCTGGAGCAGGCCGCAAAGCGTGCGAAGAAACACGCTCTTGCCCGCTCCGTTCGGTCCGAGCACAAGGGTGATGCCCTCTCCTTCAAGCGTCAGATCGATACCATCGAGCACGTTCCGTCCGCCCGGCGCAAAACACAGACCCCGGATATGCAAGGGAAACATGTCGCGCTCAGCCATAACGTCGCATCGCCCAGCCGCGCAATATGAACACGATTGCGTTGAGAATCAGAATCACCGAAATCAACACGATGCCCAGCGCAATCGACAATGCCAGATCACCCTTGCTCGTTTCGAGCGCGATTGCAGTCGTCATCACGCGGGTCACGCCGTCGATATTGCCCCCCACAATCATCACCGCACCGACTTCGCTCATCGCCCGACCCAGCCCCGCAAGCACCGCCACCAGCAGCGAATGGCGACAGTCATACAACAGCGTGGTCAGGCTGTGCCACCAGGAAAAACGCAAGACCGCCAACTCTTCCGCATAGGCGATCCACGTATCTTCGATCACCTGACGCGTGATGGCCGCCATCAACGGCACCACCAGAACGGTTTGTGCGATCACCATCGCCACCGGACTGAACAGCAGGCCAAAGGATCCGAGCGGGCCGGCACGCGACAGCAGTAGATAGACGACCACGCCCACCACCACTGCCGGCGCGCCCATCAGGGTATTGATAATGACCGTCCCGACCTGTTGCCCAGGGAAGCGCCCGATTGCGAGCGTCGCCCCCAGCGGCAGGCCGATCAATGTGCCCAGAATGACCGCCGTGCCGCTGACGCGCACCGACAATCCGACGATCTCGGCAATGCGAGCGTCAAAGGTGGCGAGCAACGAAAGTGCTTCGGCGAAAGTTGCGGTAACGGACATGGACCTGGAAAAAGTTCGCGCGTGACCGGTGGCGGATCACGCGCGCGATGTGTCGTACTCTAGGTCTGCCCAAACAGACAAGCAATATGAACTGCTCTGCATAGGTCTTGTTGCGCTCGAACCGAAGCAAGAGACAATAGCCTTTCAGGCTCTCGTTACTCGATTCAATGATCGGACGCAGACAAAACACCTTGTTCCGGGCGCATCTGAGCGCATTGAACCCCTGCGTTCAGCGCGCTGCATGATTCAAAATGCCCTCACTGCCGACACCGCTCGTTCAATCGCCGCCCGATTCACGTCCAGGTGGGTCAGCCAGCGCACGCGGCGCACCCGCTGCGTGGCCGATTGATACGGACCGCCCGAAATCAGAATGCGGTTTGCGTGCATGTGCGCGAGAAAAGCATCCGCAACCTCCAGGGCCACGTCGATGAACAGAATATTGGTGTGGGCATCCGGCACCTCGACCTTGCCGGCGAGTTTTCGGTTGCCCGCCACAGCCTCACGCAATCCGACGGCAAGGTGGCGCGCGTTGGCGTGGTCCTCGACCATACGGTGAATATTGTGTTCCAGCGCATGGATTCCTGCCGCCGCGAGCATACCGGCCTGGCGCATGCCACCACCGAGCAACTTGCGCACACGTTTGGCCTCAGCGATGAAATCCCTGGAACCCAGAACCAGTGACCCCACTGGAGCGCCAAGCCCTTTGGACAGACACAGTGATACCGATCCCCAGCCCTCGACCAGTTCGCGCGCCCGCGCGAGCGGATCTCCACCATCACCTTCTGCCAACGCCACGGCGGCATTGAACAAACGCGCACCGTCTACATGCGTGGCGAGCCCGTAACGTTGCGCAAGCGCGCGCACCTCACGCATATAAGTCACCGGCAACACGCGCCCCCCGGCGGTGTTTTCCATCACGATGAGGCGCGTGCGCGCATAGTGCGGATCATCCATCTTGATCGCGCCTTCGATCGCGGCTGGATCGAGCGTACCGTCCGAACGCACTTCAAGCGGCTGCGGCTGGATCGAACCGAGCACCGCCATCCCTCCGCCTTCCAGACGATAGGTATGCCATTCCTGTCCGCAGATGGCTTCGTCGCCGCGCGCGCAGTGGCACATCATCGCAATGGTGTTGGTCTGCGTCCCGCTGGGCGCGAACAGTGCGGCTTCAAAGCCGAGCATGTCGGCAGCCATGTCCTGCAAACGGTTCACGCTCGGATCGTCGCCCAGCACATCGTCGCCCAACGGGGCATCGATCATCGCCTGCTTCATCGCGGCGGAAGGGCGGGTAACGGTGTCGCTACGGAAATCGAGAAACTCGTTCATGAATCCTGGTCTTCGGTGCGCATAAAAACGCGGCCGTACGAAACAGCCACGCCACATGCGCCACAGTCATCCCCCGACAAAAGGCGGGCTTCTGCGGCGCGCTTACGAGGGTCAGCCTAATCCAATCGCTCCTGCTTCCGCCAAACGCACGATTTCCTTGGCAGAATAACCCGCGGCGCTCAACACTTCACGCGTGTGTTGGCCCAACAGTGGCGCGGGGTGAACGACCTTGCCGGGCGTCCGGGAGAATTTCAACGGCAGGCCAAGCGCACGCGTACGGCCGGTCTTGGGATGGTCGAGTTCAACCACCATTTCGCGCGCGAGTGTCTGTGGATCGGAGACCATCGCGGCGATGTCGTTGATCGGCCCGGCCGGGACACCCGCGGCGTCAAAGTCCGCAAGCCATTCTTGTGTGGTTCGCTGTTTGAGCCGTTCGCCCAGAATGTGTGTCAGTTCCTCGCGATGCGCCATACGATCGCTGTTGGTCTTGAAATGCGCATCGTCGACCAGCTCAGGGGCGCCGACCGTCGTCGCAATACGCTCCCAGTTGGCCTGATTCGCACCGCCAATGTTGATCCAGCCATCCTTTGTCGGAAACGCCTGGTACGGTGCCGTGAGCACGTGAGCAGAGCCCGTCGGGCCTGGCGACAGGCCGGTGGCAAAGTACATCGCCGATTGCCAGAACGTCTGCTGAATCCCGGCCTCCATCAACGAAGTGTCTACCAGTTGTCCCTCTCCGGTCTGGAGACGGTGCACATAGGCCGACACGATGCCGAGCGCGGCGAGGATGCCCGCATTGATGTCGGTCACCGGTGAGCCGGACTTGACCGGCGGGCGGCCCGGCTCGCCGGTAATGCTCATGATGCCGGACATCCCCTGCGCAATCAGATCGAAGCCGCCCCGCGCGGCATACGGACCGGTCAGGCCGTAGCCCGAGATCGAACACCAAATCAACGCGGGATTGATCTTGCGCAGACTCTCATAGCCAACCCCGAGTTTTTCCATCGTGCCCTTGCGGTAGTTCTCGACCACCACGTCGGCATCCTTCACCAGCCGGCGCAACACTTCTCGCCCGCCCTCGGTCTTGAGGTTGATCGCCACCGAGCGCTTGTTGCGGTTGAGTATCATGAAAGCAGCCGATTCACCGTTGATCTGTGGTTCGGCATAACGACGCGTATCGTCCCCGCCGGGAATTTTTTCGACCTTGATGACCTCCGCGCCCATGTCCGCCAGCAAGGTGCCACAGATCGGCCCGGCCATGATCTGGGCCAGTTCAAGCACTTTGACGCCGACCAGCGGCCCGCTCTGCCGTGAAGTCTTCATTGTCCTTTCCAGTCGGGGCTGCGCTTACGCACAAAAGCATCCACGCCTTCGCGAAAGTCAGCACTGTCATAACAGTCGAAGATCAGATCTTCGCTTTCGGGCAAACTGTGTTGCACGAGGCGGCGCAAACTTTCTTTGAGGGTGCGTTGGGTCACCGGTGCGAGCGCACCCAGCCGCTCGACCAGCTTCGTCACCGTCGCGTCCAACGCTGCCGCCGCGCAGCACTGATACACAAAGCCGCAGGCCAATGCTTCATCCGCATCCAGAATCTCGGCAAGCAGCAGCATGCGTTGCACGCGTGGCAGGCCAAACGCCGCAACCAGGCGCGCAAGATTGGGGGTCGACAAGGTATTGCCCAACGTACGCGCGATCGGAATACCGAAACGCGCGCCCTGCGTACACACACGAAAATCGCATGTGGTGGCGATCGCCAGTCCGCCCCCCACGCACCAGCCCTCGACAATTGCCACTGTCGGCATCGGCAGCGCTTCAAGCAGGCTGAGGGTGGTGTCGATGCGGCGCTCGTAACGCACCCCGGCAGCGCCATCAAAACCGGCAAATTGCGCAATGTCGGTACCCGCCACAAACGCCTCACCGCCCGCGCCGCGAAAGGTCACGACGCGGATCGAGGGGTCTGCCGCCACCTGCTCGCAGATTTCGCCCAGCCGGGCATACATCGCCCAGGTCATCGCATTACGCGCTTCCGGCCGGTCGAAAGTCACCGCAGCCACGCCGGCGACAATGGAGAGATGGACGGTACCGTCATTCATTGCAGCCCCTCTCAGTGGTAGAACACTTCAACCAGGAACATCGGAATGGCCGGGACATAGGTGCACATCATCAGCAAAATGAACAACACACCGATGAATGGCAGATTCACCTTAGTAACCTTCCAAATGTCAGCCTTGGCGATCGAACACGAGGCCGCCAACACCGAGGCCACCGGCGGGGTCTGCTGACCAATGCCGAGGTTCAGCGTCACGATGAGGCCGAAGTGCACTGGATCAATACCTACCGCATTGACCAGCGGCATCACGATCGGCACCACCAGAATGATGGCTGCCGCCGAGTGAAGGAAGAGACCGGCGACCAGAAAGAACACGTTCAACATCATCAAGACGTAGTACTTGTTGTCGGTCAGCGACGTCATCCACGCGGCGATTCCCTGTGGCATCTGCAGTTCTGTCAGCAGGTGGCCGAGCAAGGCGGAAGACGCCACCAGCAGCATCACCACCGCAGTCTGAACGCTACCGTCGACCATCGAGTCATACAGGTGCTTCAAGTTGAGTTCGCGATAGATCACGCCGCCGATGAACAGCGCAGCCAGCACCGCCAATGCCGCGCCTTCAGTCGCGGTAACGATCCCGCCGAAGATGCCACCGAGGATGATCAGCGGCAGCAGAAAGGCCCAGGCCGCATCCCGGGCGCTTTTTTTCAGGCGCTGCCAGCTGAACACCTGATCAACCGGGTATTTGTAGCGCACCGCATACCAGTAGGCCAGACCAAACATCATCAGCCCGCCGAGCACGCCCGGCACGATGCCTGCAACGAAAATCTGCACGATTGAAGCTTCAGCCATCACTGCGTACAGAATCATCGGAATCGATGGCGGAATGATGACCGCCAACGTTGCCGAAGATGAGGTCACCGCAGCAGAAAATTCCTTTGGATAGCCCTGTTTCTTCATCGCCGGAATCAGGATCGACCCCAGCGCCGCAACGTCCGCCACGGCCGAGCCGGAAATTTCAGCGAAAAACAGCGAGGTGCCGATATTGACCATCGCCAGCCCGCCCTTGATGCAACCGAAGATGGCCGAGGCGAAGGCGATCAGACGGCGCGACAGGCTCGACGAGTTCATGATCGCGCCCGCCAGGATGAACAACGGAATGGCCAGTAGCGGAAAGTTCGTGGCGCCGGAGAACATCGTGATCGCAGCGGACAGCAGCGAATCCATGCCGTGGAAATAAATCATCGTGAACATCGCCACGGCACCCAGCGCCACCCCGATCGGGACGTTGATCAGAATCAGGGCCAAGAGCCCGAAGAAGATCAGGATGGCTGTCATTTTTTCAGCGCCTCTTCGAGCTCTCTTTCTTCCGCGTCGATGATGCCTTTCTCACGTGCCTGCTTCAGCACATCGGGCAGACTGAACAGTTGCGCCATGATGAACAGCACGGCACCAATCGGAATGACTGACTGCGTAAGCCGTGTCGGCACATTCGGCAGACTGACCATGCTGTCGCCCTCAAGGATGACGAGCACCTGATAGCCGTACCAGGCCAACAGCGCGAAAAACGTGATGGTGACGGCCTCGGCCAGCAGCACGACCGGCACCCGCAGCTTGGGTTGCAGCGCATTGATCACGCCGGGAACGCCGATATGCGCACGCTTCAGTGCAGCCAGCGCCGCGCCGTAATAGGTCAGCCAGGCCAGCAGAATGGACGCCCCTTCGTCATACCAGACCAGGGGCCAGCCCATTTTTCGATAGAAGACGCCCATCAGCACGATGACCGCAAGCGAGGCAAGCAGAAGGATGACGATCGTCGTCAGCGTCCGCTCAAAGACGGTTCTAAGCGTTGAGCACACGATTCCGGATCCTTGTGTGGTTGATCTCGGGAAGTGCGAAAAACAAGCACCCGGCCCAAGCGACGAGCATGACCTCCGCCGCCGGGCCAGATGTGGTGCGGATTACATGTCGGCGCCCAGTGCGATGGCTTTTTCCACCAATTCGGCCCCGCCCGGGACGGCTTCACCGAACTCGTCATACACTGGACCGCTGGCGGCAATGAAGGCTTCTTTGTCCGCCTCGTTCACTTCCACTCCCGCGTCAGCGATTTTTTCCAGCAACTCGTTGTCGAGGCGGGCTGCAGTCTCATACACGAAAGGCTGTACGTCTTTTGCGGTCTGCATCAGGATGTCTTGCACTTCCTGCGGCAGCGATTCCAGCCTGCGTTTGCCGGCGGTCAGATACGCCGGGGTGTACACGTGACCGGTCAGCGAAATATATTTCTGCACCTCTTGGAACTTCGATGAGTAGATTTGCGTGAAGGGGTTTTCCTGTCCGTCCATCACGCCGGTCTGCAACGCCACGAACACTTCGGACAAGGCCATCGGCGACGGATTGGCCCCATACGTCTGGAACATCTTCACGCGCCAGACACCCTGCGGCACACGCAGCTTCAAACCCTTCAGATCCTCGGGTTTGACGATCGGCTGCTTGTTGTTGGTGATGTGGCGAAAACCGTTTTCCCACACCGCAAGGATTTTGTACCCGCGCTCCTCGACTTTCGGCGCGAGGCTCGGCCACAGGATTTCTTCCTCGATTTTTTTCATGTGGTCACGATTCTTGACCAGATACGGCATCTCGAACATGCCAAAAGCATCCACGGTGGAGGTCATCACCGTCGACGGCAGTGCCAGCTCCAACGTACCCAGTCGCAGTTTCTGCATCATCTCTGCGTCGGACCCCTGCTGGCTCGATCCGAACACGATGACGCGGCCGCGATCCCCGAGGCGCTCATTCGCGAGACGTGCAAACTCATTGGCGGATTGCTCAAACAGCGAGCCCGGCCCACCCACATGGCCGAGTCTGATATCGACCTGTGCGTGAGCCGTTGCCACCAGACCTGCCGACATCATGAAGACGCCTGCAGCAAGCATTTTCCTGATCTTGAACATGGTGTGCCTCCCCTCTTTATATTGGGATGTTCTTTCGAACGCCTGGCCAAGGCCGCTGCCCCGGCAAGGTTCGTGCAGCGCGCCACGCTCCTTTACGCGGCACTCTTCAGTACCGGCTGTCGCGGACATGACATGAAGTAATCCATCGCGGCCTGGACACCGTTGCCCGCCAGCTTCACGCCCGACAATTTCAGCCCCATCTCAACGCCCGAAAGCGTCGCCATCACCGTCAAATCGTTGCAGTCACCAAGATGACCAATGCGGAACATGCGCCCTTTCGCCTTGCCCAAACCCATGCCAAGCGACATATCGAAGCGCTCATACACCAGCCGACGTACTGCGTCGGCATCCACACCCTCCGGCGTAACGACGCCGGTCAACACTGGCGAATACACCGCCGGGTCAACACACTGCACCGGCAGCCCCCAAGCCTCGACCGCACAGCGCACCCCCTCGCCCCAGCGAAGATGACGCGCAAAAACGTTGTCGAGCCCTTCCTCGAGGATCATTTCGATGGCCTCGTGCAGGCCATACAACAGGTTGGTATTGGGCGTATAGGGCCAATATCCGGTCTTGTTGAACGCAAGAATTTCGTCCCAGGCCCAGTACGACTTTGGCGTTCGCGACTGCTGCGCGACTTCAACCGCCTTCGGCGAGACCGCATTGAAGCTGATGCCCGGCGGCAGCATCAGGCCTTTCTGCGAACCCGAAATCGTCACATCCACGCCCCACTCGTCGGGACGGTAATCCACGCAGCCCAGCCCCGAAATGGTGTCCACCATCAACAGAGCCGGGTGATTGGCAGCATCCATCGCGCGGCGCACGGCGGCAATATCCGAAGTCACGCCGGTGGAGGTTTCGTTATGCACCACGCACACCGCCTTGATGCGGTGATCAGCGTCTTCCTGCAGGCGTTTCTCGATCAGGTCAGCCTGCACACCATTGCGCCAACTCACCGGCAAACCGGTTTCATCGGTACCTTCCAGCGCAATAAACTCGGTTTCAAGACCCAGTCGCGTCGCCATTTTTTGCCACAACGCCGCAAAGTGCCCGGTCTCATACATCAGCACGAGATCGCCCGGGCTGGTCACATTCGACAGCGCGGCTTCCCACGCGCCGGTACCCGAGGCCGGGTAAATGATCACCGGATATCGGGTCTTGAAAATCTTCTGGATGCCGCTCAACACCTTTTTCCCCAGTACGCCAAACTCAGGGCCGCGGTGGTCTATCGTCGGCAGGCTGATCGCACGCAAGATACGGTCGGGAACCGGGCTCGGGCCCGGGATCTGCAGGAAATGACGGCCGCTTGGATGTGCGTCCAGGGTCAACATGTGATGGTTCCTCATAAAACGTTCTGAGGGGCAGGCTTTTGTACGCCTCTTTCATCCTTCAGTTTTGCATACAAAATTCACTTGTCAATGTAAATCTTGATATCGAACGCTATAATCAGGAAAATCCGAGATTGATTTTGTATTCAAACAATCGAAATTGCCTATGAACACTCCCATTGCCATCCCACGCCAGGTACTGCACCAGGAAGTCACCAGCCGACTGCGCCAGCGCATCATCGAGGGGGATTTCGAGCCCGGATCGAAGCTCAACGAACGCGAGCTGTGCGAGGCCATGAACGTGTCGCGCACGCCGTTACGTGAGGCGATCAAGACGCTCGCTGCTGAAGGGCTGGTCGAACTGCTGCCGAATCGCGGTGCGGTGGTCGCCCAGCTCGACGAGCAGGACCTGATTGACACCTTCGAGGTCATCGCCGGCCTCGAAGGGCTTTCGGGCAAACTCGCTGCACAACGCATCACCGAAGAAGAGCTGGCCGAAATCCGCGCCTTGCAGTTCGAGATGTGTGCCGCCCACGCGCGCCGCGATTTACCCGTCTATTACCGGCTCAACCTGGAGATTCATGCACGCATCAACGCCGCCGCCCGCAACCCCGTGCTGGAACAGACCTGGCGCAACGTGAACGCCCGTCTGCAGGTGTTGCGTTTTCGTTCCAACCTCGACGGCGCCAAGTGGGATCGGGCGCTTGAAGAGCACAAACAGATGGTCGAGCTGCTCGCCCAACGAGATGCCGAAGGACTTCGTCGCCTGCTCGTCACCCATTTGCTGGGCAAACGCGACACGGTGCTCGAGTTGATGCGCACCGGCCGGTTGTACGACAAACCGAAGGGATCTGCGTGAACACGCCCGCGCCGCTCACCGTGGCCCGCGAAGATGTCAGCGCGAGCAACGAGATTGCCCGTTGTGCAGGACCCGAAGCGGCGGATCTGGCCCGCCGACTGGCTGCGGAAACCACTGGCGAGGTGCTGTTCGACTCCGCCTCGCGCGGACGCTATGCAACCGATGCCTCGATCTACCAGATCATCCCCACGGGCGTGTTCGTGCCGAAAACGGCCCAGGACGTCACCATCGCTCTCGACATCGCGCGCGACCTCAAGGTGCCGATCACCTCGCGCGGTGGCGGCACCTCGCAATGCGGACAAACGATCGGCGCGGGACTGATCATCGATCACTCCAAATACCTGCGCAAAGTGCGGGCGATAGATGCCGAGGCCGGCACCGTCGAAGTCGAACCCGGCCTCGTGCTGGATCATCTGAATGCGCAGTTGAAGCCCTATGGCTTGTGGTATCCGGTAGACGTCTCCACCGCTGCACAAGCCACGCTTGGCGGCATGGCCGGCAACAATTCCTGCGGCAGTCGCTCGATTGCCTACGGCAACATGGTGCACAACGTACTCGGCATGAACGTCTGGCAGGCGGACGGTACCGAACTCGCGCTCGGCCCGCTCCATGGCCTGGGATCGAAGGAACGTGCCCTGGCCGATTATGTGCGTGGTCTGGTCGACACGCTGCATGCCGACATCGACACCCTGTGGCCGCGCGTGATGCGCCGCGTCGCGGGCTACAACCTCGACATTTTCTATCCGATGAGCGAGAAGCCCTATACCGGCGACGGCAGCGTCAACCTCGCGCATCTGATGGTCGGTGCCGAGGGCTCACTGGGGGTGACCAAAAGCCTCCAGCTCAAGCTCTCTCCCCTGCCGCGCAACAAAGTACTCGGCGTGGTGAACTTCCCCAGCTTTCACCGGGCGATGGATGCAGCTCAGCACATCGTCCAGATCAAACCCAGCGCCGTGGAACTGGTCGACCGCACGATGATCGAGCTGTCGATCGCCAACCCCAGCTTCCGCCCGGTGATTGAAGCCGCGCTGATCGGTCGACCGGAGGCGATCCTGCTCGTCGAATTTTCCGCTGACGAGCGTACCGCACTATTGCATAGGTTACAACAGCTGGTCGAACTGAGTGGCGATCTCGGCCTGTCCGGCAATGTCGTCCAGATCGTGTCGGACGCCGAACAAAAAGCGCTGTGGGAA
>DATGNI010000036.1:0-15898 GCA_035306825.1 Azoarcus sp.
GGCAAACCCAATGACGCAGACGTGTACGAAGGTCGCTATGGCGTCGAAGATACCCGTCGGGCAGTCGAAGAAGCTCGCGTACAGGGCGTCAACCCTTTCTGTCTGACGATCGACCGTCAGGCCGCCAGCTATCTGCCAAAAATTTTTGGCCACGGCCAATACGCCCTGTTGAGCCGACCGACCGAACTTCCGGTCGTACTGCTGGACTGGATGCGCAGATTATTGGCCGGTGCATAAAACGGTGTCAGCGCTGGATTCAAAACGCCTCGTCCGCTGCAAACCCGCCGCGCAAAACACCCTCCGTACAACGCCTCACGCTTCAAACGCCCGCAAATGCGGAAACCGTCCCTCCGCAATGTACCGCTCTTCCGCCAACGTCGACACTCGACCCAGCACCTGATTACGGTGAGGGTGTCGTCCAAAAGCTGAAATCACCTGTCGCACGTCTTGCGCCTGTTTGACCAGCGACCGGTAAATGGGTCGCAGTGGCGCCGCGGCTTGCGTACAGATTTCCTCGCGCAACCGGATCAGCAGATCCAGCCGTTCGAGATGATCCGGCCCCTCGCAGTGACCCAGCGGCAGGCCGAAAGCGATTTTCAACCATGGCGCCTTCAATGCCGCATAGTGCCCATTCGCAATCCCATCCAGGGTGAGCGATCGCGCCGTATCATCCTGCGCATAGGCACGCGGAGTGTCGCGCCAGACGGAACGCGAAAACTGGTCCAGTACGATGATAAGGGCGAGCCGCCCGTGAGGATCACTGGCCCAGTCGGCAAGATCACCGGCGGCGGCACGTGCGGTGAGACGGGAGAATCGAGCGATGATCTCGGCATCCGCTCCGCCGCGCATGCGCCAGAACCAATGCGCGCGATGCACTTCCGCCCCCGGCTCAACCATCCTCTCTTCGGGAAACCAGAAATCGATCACGTCTTTCCACGCCGGACGATTCTCGGCATCACGCATTGCAGCCCCCCGAAAACATGATTTGAAACATCCTTCCCGTCTTGCATTCTACGTGGGCGGGAAACACACTGAAGTGGGCCACCCTTGCCTGCGTCACGACATCCGACGCCACAGCACTCATGAAGGAGAACCGCCATGAACAAATTCGTGAAAAGCCTTGCCTCCACCGAAGCATTCAAACCGGTCAACCCTTCCCGCCGCGACATGTTCCGCCTCGCTGGCGTAGGCGTGGCAGGCGCCGCCCTTACCGCATCCGGTCTGGCCCGTGCGCAAGTGCCTGAAGAGGCCAACACGGAATCGCTCATGATCGAGCGCAAAGGCATCAACAAGGACATCCAGGTCTTCAACCCCGACCTGCTCGAAGCGCAAGCCAAACTGAAGTACGGCAACGGCACCTATGTTTTTGTTTCACACGGTTCAGGCGACCAATGGACCTTGCGTGAGAACCGCCGCGCCTTTGGCGACTACATCTTCACTCCGCATCGCATGCAAGGCGTGGTGCGCGAACAGATCGACACCTCCGTGACCCTGCTGGGCGAGAAACTTCCGCATCCGGTGCTCGTCACGCCATTTGGCAGCCACGGTCTGCATCACCCCGCCGGTGAAGTCGCCACCGCCCAGGGCGCCGCGCGTTCAGGCGCCCTGCTGAACGTATCCAGCGCATCCACGCGCAGCATGGAAGACATTGCCCAAGCCAGCGATGCACCAAAATGGTTTCAGATGTATCTGACCATCGACCAGGGGGAATCCAAAGAAGTGCTGCAGCGCGCGCGTGACGCCGGCTTCAAGGCCATCGTCTTTACCGTGGACGCCATCGGCCAGGGTTCGTCAGACGAATACATGCGCCTGGGCAATCCCCGGCCATGGTTGCCCTATGGCAATTTCCCCGATGGAAACCCCAACGCATTCAAGACGAATCTGACGTGGGATGACCTGGAATTCATTGGCACCACCACCGGCCTGCCCGTCATTGTCAAAGGTCTGACACGCCCGGAAGACGCCATCGCCGCCGTCAAGGCCGGAGCCGCCGCCATTCAGGTTTCGAACCACGGCGGACGGGCACTGGACGGCACGCCTGCAGCCATCACCGTGCTCCCCGAAATCGCCCAGGCATTGCAAGGCGACGTTCCCATCATCATGGATAGCGGCATCCGTCGCGGCACCGACATCGTCAAGGCTCTGGCACTCGGCGCGGATGCCGTCGCCATTGGTCGCCCTCTCATGTACGGCCTGACCGTGGGCGGAGCGGGCGGCGTCCATGCCGTCATGGAGTTCATGCAGCGAGAGCTGGTCAACACCGCGTTGCATTGCGGTGTGGACCACATTGGCAAGCTGAACGAAAGTCACGTGCAGCGCGTCTAGGACGAAACCACCGTCCCGTGCAATGTCCGCTTTTCGTCGGGCGCTTACAGCGGCGGTGACGATGCGGTGGTGATCCTGCGGCAGAGCGGCGCGCCAACCGGACAAGGCCGGTTCGGTCGGCGCTCTGCATGCACTGCAATGATTCCGGCTAAGAAGCGTACTTCACCGTGCATCCGTACGGACGCGTGACCGGATTCGGCACGGCTTCCCCGGCCTGCATGGCGGTGAGTGCTTCGACGACATAGTTGGTCGCTTCCGCGATGTCTTCCGTGCGCCCGGTCGGAATCGAATCGATCGCGCCCATGTACTGCAATACCCCTTCGCCGTCGATGATGTACAGGTGCGGGGTGACCTGCGCGCCATAGGCACGCGCCACCGCACCCTCCTCGTCCAGCAACACATTGGTCACGTCAGTCACGTTGCGTTGCTCGTTCAGGGCCATGGCGCGCGCGGCATCAGCGTGCCCTTGCGTCCCGGGCGCGGATGAAATCACCTGAAACCACACCGCACCACCTTCCACGGCCGTCGCCTGAGTCTGTTGCATATTGCCGCTGTTGTAGTGCTTTTGCACGAAGGGGCAACCATCATTGGTCCATTCAAGCACCACGGTCTTGCCACGCAGATCGGTCAGCGAAACGTTCGAGCCGTCGGCCGCAACGGCCTCGAATTGTGGCGCCGGCTGGCCAATCTCCGGGGCCGCAAAAGCACTCCCCGGAACGAACCAACTGACCGCACAGGCAGCAATCAAGGGACGAAGCATCATCATGAATCTCCTTGTGGCCGATCCGTCATGAGCGACGATTCGGTGACGGTGTTCAGGACGGTATCCAGAGTGAGAATCTGTGGCAACACCACCGCCTCCTCACCCGGCGGATAATACAGATACAAGGGCACACCGCTGCGACCAAAGCGCGCCAGCTCGGCAGCAATTTCGGCATCCTGATTGGTCCAGTCGCCCTTCAGATACGCCACGTTGCGCTCTGCAAATGTCTGCGCAACCTCACGTCGGTCAAGCGCCACGCGCTCATTGACCAGACAGGTGATACACCATGCCGCGGTAAAATTGACGAAGACCGGTCCTTCCGCGCGCAATTCGGCAAGACGTTCCGACGACCAGGCTTCATGTGCAAGCGTCGCGCCCTGGCCACCGTCCGTTCGCGCCGGCATCTCCGTGCGCGGCGTAATGCCGATTCCCACCGCCAGCGTAGCCACCACCAAAACTGTTGCGGCCAGCAATCCGCAGCGGCGGACACGTCCAGCGCTGCCCCAGGTGGAATGATACAACCAGGCCGCCAGAGCCAAGGCCAGCATGCCGCTCAGCGCAACCAGCACCCCCTCCGCACCGGCTTGCAACGCCAGCACCCACACCAGCCAGATCGCGGCACCGTACATCGGAAAGGCCAGGAATTGCTTGAAGCGCTCCATCCACGGCCCCGGTCTGGGCAAGCGCTCAATCAACGCCGGCCACCACGCCAGCACGACAAAAGGCAGCGCCAACCCCAGACCTAACGAAAGGAAAATCGTCACCAATGCCAACGGCGATTGCGTCATCGCAAAACCGATCGCCGCCCCCATGAACGGCGCGGTACACGGCGTGGCAACCACCGCTGCAAGCACTCCGGTAAAGAAACTGCCGCGCAAACCGCCACGTTCCGTCAGGTCTTGACCCACGCCAGCGAGTCCGCCGCCGATGGCAAACACCCCGGACAAATTCAGCCCCACCGCAAACAGCAGCCAGGCCACCAGCACGACAAAGACCGACGACTGAAACTGGAACCCCCAGCCCAATCGCGTCCCGCCTTGCTGCAAGGCCAACACCACCGCCGCGAGCACCAGGAAACTCGCCAAAACCCCGGCCAGGTAAGCCAGGCCATGAACGCGCACCTGCGCGCGCTCGTTTCCTCCATAGCGCACCAGTGCCAGCGCCTTCATTGCCAACACGGGGAACACGCAGGGCATCAGGTTCAAAATCAGACCGCCCAACAAGGCAAACGCCAGCGCCGTCACCCAACCGATTCCGGCAGACGTGGAAGCCGCTGGTATCCGTTCGGCAGCCAGGTTCATTGGCGCGCCCGTCATCACGCCGTCGACCTTCGGCGCCGTGAGTTCGAAGGCACTCGACAACACTCCGTCCGGTGTCTGCGCCCGAACCACCAGCACCCCGTCCAACGGCGCATTGTCCACCGCCGCCTGACCACGCGGCGCCTCGACCACCACGCCCTCATCCGTACTCGACACCACTTGCGGCTCGGAATGATTGATCCGCCCCCAGTCAAACGGATAAAACCAGACGTCACTTGTCTCTTCCGGCAAGGCGCCAACATCCACCGCCAGCCGGACATTGTCATCATGCAGCGCATGACGCGCTGGCCACGGCGCAACCTGTGGGAGACGCGCTTGCGCAGCTTCAATCGCAGGGTGGATATTCCCTTCGCTGGCGGCCGCAATCGGCAATTCCAGCGCAAGCTCCACCTCTTCGGGAATACAGACGTTTTCGCACACCAGCCAGGACACTTCAGCGCGGATCGTCAGTGCGGAGCCCACCTCCGCATTCGTCGGCACGGTGAGCGGAGCGAGCAAGGTCACCTCCCCCTCGTAGCCGTAATTTGTCACCGGTCCAAACGAATAACGTTCCGGCGCGGGCCATTCGAGCGCACCCACTTCAACGCCCGGCGGCACCTCCCATTGCGCTGTAGTCGCCAGCCCCGAATCCCCCGGATTGCGCCAATAGGTATGCCAATGCGGAATGATTTCCTTGGCAATGCCCAGCGTCACCGTATCGCCCGGCGCCGCCGCATCCACGGACGCCACCAGCCGTGCCGTTACATGCGAGGTGTCGACCAACGGCCCTTCGACCCCAGCCTGTGCCACTCCGGAGAACGCCAGAAAACTCCCTACAATCGCAACAAGACTTCGACGCATGAACGCTCCGACGAATAAAGAAAAGGCCGGACAGCGCCGACCCAGCAAGCCTACTAAGAGTATGAAACGCCGCAGAGGTTCCAGCGTGCAAGGCCGACATCGACACGCATTCGCATCGAACTCAACGCCATTGAGAGGCAGCCGCGCACATGGCATGAGAGCCTTGCAGGAACAGCGCAGGATTCCTCCACACTGCCCCATCAGCCGTCCGTTCGTCGCATGCTTAAATGCAGACGTCCGGCAAAACCTTTCTTCGATGACAACGGGACGATGAAATTCTCCCCATCGCGCTCGGCCAGGCGACCGTTGTGTTCACTCCATGTTTCGTCGGTCAGCACATACCGCATCGATGTATCGGTAATGCGCAAGGTCAGCGTGTCGCGGAAAAGGTATTCGCCTTCGACGTGCTGATTCCACAATCGGCCATCCACGGAATAGCCGCTGGTGGAAACCGCCAATTCGACCGTAAACACCATCGTGCGTCCCTGCGCAATCTTGCGGGTGTCGAGAAAGGCTGAAAACAGCACGGGAGAACGCGCGCCCACCCGCACTTTGAACTGCTCTTCAAATTCCGCCGTTGCATCGGGCACAGCGCTCGCACGCGCATCGAACAGTTCATCGAAACGACGCAGCACAGCGCAGAAGGTGTCACGCCGCCGTTCGCTCAAACGATAGCCGACCGCACCACGCGGCGCGACCGAGGCCTCGAAATAATACGGTGCTTCCACCTTGCGCCCCGCTGCCCATGCCTTGCGAACCGAGGGTGGCAGAGGCAAGGCATCAACGTGAAGCACGCCATCCACACGCCGGTTGCCAAAAAGAAAACGCTCCAGATTCTGATAGCCCTCTTCCGAATTCACCACCCCATAATGGCCGCTGTGAGCGCGATAGGCGAACGCACGCGGCGCACCCAGCACCGTCGCGTTGGAAATCTGCACCAGCCCGTCACTCATTTCTCCGGCCAGGCGTCTCGACAGGCCGGCGGCGGCCGCGTAATCACGGTGATTGGTGCCGACAAAACAGAAAAAACGGTCAGCCTCGAATTTGCCGTTGAGCGAATCGACGCGCTTCGTTCCAGCCGGCAAACCAAGATATTCGGCCATGCGTTTGCGGTTGAAATTGTTCATGTCCCACATGCCGAGAACACTCGGCACGTTGAAACCGGACAGCTCGATGCCATTGTGCGGCGTGGCGTAGGTGAATACCTTGTCGACAAGCTGACGGTCAGCCGGTGTGCTGATCTGGTCGTTTTGCAGAAAACAGCGACACACCAACCCGCCCATCGAATGTGCCACCAGATGCACCCGAAAACGCTGTCGTCGCGCGGTATCGTTGCCACAAACCTGTTCGCGCAGATTGCGGATGAGTGTCTTCAATCCGCGCGCGGCCTCTTCGATCGACCCAACCCGGCCCTCTCCCAGATCCCGATCACCGGGTTCGTAATAACGGTAAATCACGACACTGCGCGCCGACACAGCCTCTCCGATTTCACTGCCTTCGGAGTACAGGTCGCGATACCCGTGATCCTTCATCAGACGAATCAAGGGCGATTCGAAAATGTGACGCTGAACACTGCCATCCACGCGCTGACGGATCTTGGTGGCACCAAGGTTGAAACCCATGTAAGGCGTGGCCACCGTATCCGCGACCTCGCTTGGCGTCATCGCATAGCCGCGGACGTAAATAATCGGGAAATAAGGCGCTTCGAGTCTGTCCATGCCGGCCTCCCCCACGAGCGCTCACCGCTCAATCAAGATGCCCTTCACTCATATAGCATGAACAAACGCGCAAATGCGAGCAAGAAACGTGGCCGACATCGACAATGTGCGCCATGCGCAACGGCATGCGAGCGAACAGACAACGATCGGAATTTACCTCGGCGTGCAGGGCGAAAAGGTTCGCCCGCTCGAGTGAGTCTGGAACCGGATTTGGAACCGCACAAAAGAAAGCGCGGCTCCCATCTCTGAGAGCCGCGCCGGTATTGGTGCTGCTGGCCGGAATCGAACTGGCGACCTACTGATTACGAATCAGTTGCTCTACCAACTGAGCTACAGCAGCGGAAGGCCGCAAATATACCCGAGGCCGTCCGTCGCATCAACCGCATCACAAACTACTTACAACGTTTTTCGCCGGATTTTGCAGCGCGCGACAGGCGAAGCACAAAGACGCTTCCTCCGGACACCTCGGTTTTTTTCACCGCGACGTCGTTTCAACCCGCCCACGCGGCGGGCGTGTTCTCATTTATCATGGACTTTGCCTTGTTCAATTCGCCCGTGTAAACGAGAGCCGCCTCATGCTTCCTTGCGACGAAACGCCCGCCCTGCGCCGCCATTGGCGGTACAACCTGCGGCTGACGGCCGTTTTCCTTGCCGTGTGGTTGGTGCTGATACTCGGCACGGTGCTGTTTGCGCGTGATCTGAACACCCGTCATGTTTTCAACATCCCGTTGGCGTATTACCTGTTCGCGCAGGGCGCGCCTCTCGCCTTCCTCGCGATCATCGGGTGTTATGCCAGATTGATGAATCAGGCGGATCGGAACTTCCTGTCTTCCCCCTCTTCCCCCACATCGCAACAGATGAAGCCCACGCGCGATGAAACTCAACATTCAGTTTTTTAAAAATTAAGGCTCTTTTTAAGACTCTTGTAAGGTTCAGTGGAGATACTGAATTTGAAGACGCGAGGCGAACCGCTTTCAGTTTGACCGAGAACGGTTCGCTCACCTCGATGACCACTTCCAAAGCGGACTTTTTGCCCGCGTGCTTTAAACCCCCGCTTGCGGGGGTTTTTTTTGTGCGCTACGCCCCTTCCCTGGCGACAGCCGACAACGGGCTGGATAGTCAGATCTCAGGATGCGCCGTTTCGCGTTCAGGGTGACGGTGTTGCACCAAGGCCTGGATAAAGTCCGTCACAGCGCTGTCCTCCGCCGTCTGCGAGAGGATCAGCCCCATCGCCGAGGTTTCCAGCGGAATCCCGACATCTTCCAACAACTTCCGCCCTTCACCAATCGCCATCATCGGCTTGCCGTGGCGGAACGCATCCCGCACGAATTCCAAGGCCTGACCATTCTGACGCAAGGCCGTCACCGCTTCAGCGCCGCACGGCACTACAACCGCATCAAACAAAGACGACGGGCTGTTCGCAAAGGAAGCGTCCGCGTCAAGACTTCCGCCGTTGGCGGTAGGCATCACACCAATGCGCGCTCCAACCAGACGTACCACCGCCCCTTCAGCGATCAACGCGTCAGCGGTCTGTGAAAGTGCTGCATCATCGCTTCCGGGCGCCACCATAATCGCCACTTTGCGGCTACGAATGCCTCCTTCGCCTGGACGTGCTGTCAAAGACAGGAAGTCGGATTGGGTCACTTCAGGTTCGATGGGCTGGTCATGCGCCTTGGGCAGGGGGTCTGGCAGCGGATCAATGCTCAGCTTCGACGCGACAGCCTGGGCGAGCGTTTCAGAAACATTCCGCAGCAACGCCACGGTGCGTTGGCGAACGCCCGGAACCGTCACCTTGCTCAGTTCGAACGCGAATGCATCGATAATGTGACGCTGCTCCCATTCCGTCTGACTCTCGAAAAACAGGCTCGCCTGATGATAGTGTTCGGCGAATTTTTCAGGCTTGCCGCGCAGTTCCGTGCCAGTGACGGTTTCAGGAAAATGCATGTAACCGGCCGTCCCGCCCTGATGGGGGCACCCACCTCCCAGTGAGTTGGGTTCATAGGCCACCCGTCCCCGGTGCACGGTTTGGCGATGCATTCCATCGCGCTGATTATTGTGTACCGAAGCCAGCGGCGCATTGATGGGAATTTCATGAAAATTGGGCCCTCCCAGCCGGGAGAGTTGCGTATCCACATACGAATGGATCCGTCCCGCCAGTAGCGGATCATTGGTGAAGTCGATGCCGGGCACGACATGCGCCGCGCAGAAAGCCACCTGCTCGGTTTCCGCAAAGAAGTTGTCCGGATTCCGGTTCAGTACCATGCGGCCAATCGGTGTAACGGGCACGAGTTCTTCCGGAATGATCTTGCTGGAATCGAGGACATCAAAACTGAAGCTTTCGGCCTGCTCTTCATCGAAAATCTGCACGCCCAGCTCCCACTCAGGGTATTCGCCGGCCTCAATCGCTTCCCACAGATCCCGACGGTGATAGTCTGGATCCGCGCCAGAAACCTTGACCGCCTCATCCCATACTTGAGAATGCGTACCAAGTTTCGGGTTCCAATGAAACTTGACGAATTTGGCGTCGCCTTGTGCATTCACAAACCGGAAAGTGTGCACGCCGAACCCTTGCATCATCCGGTAACTGCGCGGGATGCCGCGGTCCGACATCACCCATATGACGGTGTGGATGCTTTCCGGCATGAGGGAGATAAAGTCCCAGAACGTGTCATGCGCCGAGGCGGCCTGCGGCATGCCGTGATGCGGTTCGGGTTTGAGGGCGTGAACAAGATCCGGAAATTTCATCGCGTCCTGAATGAAAAAGACCGGAATATTGTTCCCCACCAGATCCCAATTCCCTTCCTCGGTATAGAACTTCACCGCAAAGCCGCGCACGTCACGCGCGGTCTCTTTCGAGCCGCGTTCGCCCGCCACCGTAGAGAAGCGCACAAACACCGGCGTACGCTTACCTGCCTCCGAGAATGGGGCGGCGCACGTCAGTTCGGTCAGTGATTCATAACATTCAAAATATCCGTGCGCGGCGGAGCCTCTCGCGTGCACGACGCGTTCGGGAATACGCTCATGGTCAAAATGAGTGATCTTTTCTCGCAGGATGAAATCTTTCAGCAGCGCCGGCCCGCGTAATCCGACCTTGAGAGAGCTTTGGTTATCGGCAACAGGCACGCCCTGATTGGTCGTCATGACCTGGCCCTTCGAATCCGCGCGCACGCGCGGCAATCCGCCGGAGACCGCGTTGTGGCCCAGTGTGGCTTTAGCGCCTGTTTTGTCGGATTCGTTTTGTTCAGAAAGCGTGCTGACCAAGGCGGACTCATCATCCGCCTCGACGGATTGACCCCGCGGAGGCGTGGCAGCGTCCGCGCCATATTCTTTGTCCTTGTTTTGCGGAGTCGGCATATCGTTTGCCAGCTTTCCGATGGCACGCGCCTTTTTGAGCGCGGGATGATCTGCCGACGAAGACGGCGGCAGCGCGGGGCCGCTATCCGAATTCATGTACGCACTGTCCACGGCGGGTTGATCGGCGCGGGTGGAGCGGTGAGGTTTTTTCGCAGCCATGAGACTCTCCTTTCAATATCGTTCAGTACGAGTTTCAAGAGTGGTCGAAACCTTGCTTCCAGGCTCGACGAAGCGTAGTGGCAAACCCACCCTCTACGCGGGAAACGAGACGGGCGCTGGTCGTCACTCGCGGCAACGCCGACCACGCAATCGAAGCGCCCGAGAGCACCAGTTCATCCACCAAGGCCTGGTCTTCACTGCACGCCAAGGCTTCAAAACCACCTATCTGCTCATACACTTCAGCGTCTATGCCCAGATTGGCGCCGTGCACATGGCGGTGGCCATCCTGATCGCAATAAGATTTGAGAAAAGCGGCGCGCGCTTGATCGGCGAATACGCCATGACTCGACCAATCAATGACCTGGACCGTGCCGCAAACCACTTGCTTGCCTAACGACAACTGATGCACCAGCCACATTTCGGACACTTCCGAATCGGCATCGGTAAAGGCCAGCCAACGCACTCCTGTCTGTAATAAAAACCGGGCGCCTGCGTCACGCGCCAAACCCACATTGCGAAAGCCGACGTGAAGCTCAATGACCCCCCATTTTTTTACATGCAATGCGGTGCGGTCCGTGCAGGCGTCATGCACGACGACGATAAGCACCTCTTCACCGCCAAGCCCCGGATGAATGGAGGCGCGCGCCACAGAGGCGAGACAGGCATCGATATACGCCTCTTCATTGTGCGCAGGAATGCAAACGCCGATCATGAATCACCTCGGTCACGTTTTCGCCATACATCCAGTTGAAATCGTTCATCGACATGCGAAACCATTAATGTCATGTCGCGAAACTCTGCAATCCGCTGATGAACGCTTTCCGTTTCGTGACAACGGTCATCGAAATCAGGGGTGTAATGACACATCACCCACTCTCCGCCGGCCGCCAGTGAATGAAAACAGCGCTGTAAAAACAAATCGAGTTCGGCGCCCTCAAAGTAATAGGCAAGCTCGGACACGATGATCAAATTGAAGGGCTCCGGGTGAATGTGCGGCCATGAAACAGGCAGTTGCATGACGGCGGTGTTGACGTTTGTAATGCCGGAATCCGCCAGACGTTTCTCGCAACGGGCTATTGCGGTAGCCGACAGATCGACGGCCCATACGCTCTCGCACCGTTTCGCCAATAACGCTGTGATTTCTCCTGTTCCACAGCCCGCCTCCAATACCTTGTCATATCTTTCTCGGAGCAAACTGGCCAACAGCAGCGTCCGTTTACGACGTTCATACCAAGAAGTTCGAACCTTCCATGGGTCTGCCGCTGACCGGTAAATGGCTTCGAAGTCAGTCATCGAAAAAACACTTCATAGGAGCGTGTAAAACGTGCCAGCACGTATTCAGGCAGGACCGCAGGCTTGCCCGTTTCCTGATCCGGTTTCAATTGACTTTCAAAAGCGTATATTGCGCTGCATTTGAGGCGTCTTTCTGCGGGCGTCAATGCAATCGCGACCGCACGCTGCACAGGAAAGACGCGGTTGTCCGGGCGCGCCCAATGCCATCCCCAAATGGGCACTTCCAGAAATCGGCACAGCCGTTTCCGGGAAGCCACCCAACTGGCCCGCGCGGCCGCTTCATGATCGGGGTGTCCATCCAGAAGCCACGGTGCGACGACCGTATCGCCGGAACGGAAAACACTTTCCAGAGTCGCTGCAAGCTCTTCCTCGGCATCCGTCACCCCGCCATCCCGAATCCTTAAACGGTGGCGCCGGATATTGGCGTTCAACAGCGACACAGCGCGCTGGCTTTCCCTGGTTCTCACCGCGGCCAGGTTTTCCTTGCTTCGACCAGAGGTTTCCGGATGACTGGCTTCTCCATCCGTCACCGCCCAGATCGTGATCGGCGTACCCGACTTTCCCAATTGTTGGATCATGCCCGCGCAAGCCAGGATTTCATCATCCGGGTGGGGCGCTACGATATGCACCGTTCCGCTTCCGGCCACCAGATCGCACGACGACACCCCTTTCAACGGGTTTCGCTGAAGCCAACGCTGCCATGCGTGCTCGGAAGTACCGCGGCCGTCAATCAGTCGGCTAGCCGTTACAGCGCCCATAGTCTGGAACCCTCCCATTCGGCAAGCGCTCTTCCATGCACGGCTTGATCACGCTCAGCATGACTTTGGCGCAGGAAAACCGGCAAATCGGCCATCAAACGCGCCAAATGATAGTTTTTGCAAAGAGGGCCCGCACCCAACGCCCGCGGCGCTCGCAAGAGCACGGTTTCCACGGCCGATTCGACCGCCAGACGAGCACGTCGCACGGCAAGTGAACACGCATCGTCCGGCTTGCTATCGATTTCCTGCGCTGCAGCAGACAACAAACCGGACGCTTGTGCGAGCGCGACATCAAGAGCGCCTAGATGCGCCATCGCATGCGCGTCGTCCGGTCGTCGTCTGGCGGCATCGACAACATAGGCCGCAATCGCCGTGGCGGCTCCGTACCAGCACGCCGCAACACCAGCGGCTCCATGCAGAAAGCCCGGGCGATTCACGTAGCGATCGGCGGTATCCACCAGAGTGCCTACCGCTTGCTTGAAGGCCACATCCACGCTGCCGGTGCTTCCCATGCCGACCGCATTCCAGCCTTTCGAGGTGATCTGGACCCCCGGTTGATCCATGTCCACCGCCGCCAGATGCTGCCGTCCGGCATCATCCCAACAGCCAATCAGCGCATGTGAAACCAGGGCCGCCCCGGAACACCACGCCTTGGTGCCGTCAATCCGGACAGTGCCGTTGGAAGAAGGCATCGATGAAACGGCAACCCGATGAGTAGGAGGCTCCGCGCACCACACCGCCCACAATTGATCGACATCAACGAGCCGGCACTGCCCCAATTCATTGAGAATTGCCAAGGCATCTGCGTGACTTTCAAATAATTTGGCGCAGGTCAGATCCTGTTCGGCAATGGCGGCGAAAATGCGCCAGCGCCTTAAGGTTTCGCCGGAACCCGGCAATGGGAGCGTGGGGGCGTGAGAACGGATCAGATCGTGCAGCGCCTCTCGATAATCGGGCGCAACAGGATCTTCATGAAAACCGGAAATTCTTACGATAGATCGATCGACCCGAGGCGTCAGCTGCTCTGTATCCATCTGTACGTCTCCCGTCCAGTTGGGCATCAGTCGCCAGGAGGAAGACGTGAGGTTCCGACCTCTATCTACCGCCTGCTTTTACTGCTTCTATCTCACCGTGTCTGATCTAAGCTGTTATGCGTGAACCGACTATTGCATGGGCGTTGCGGACAAAACAAGCGCACCAAATCCACGATCTTGTA
The DNA here is from genome assembly GCA_035306825.1 of Azoarcus sp. Classification (GTDB taxonomy): domain Bacteria; phylum Pseudomonadota; class Gammaproteobacteria; order Burkholderiales; family Rhodocyclaceae; genus Pseudazoarcus. The sequence continues at coordinate 13,746 of DATGNI010000036.1, forward strand.
TCAAAACAATCCAGGAAACACGCCGGATTTCATTCGGTGTTGCTACGCCAAGCGTTCTTCGACAGTTCGAAATCACCGCTTAAACGAACATCCGCGACACGCCAATATTGCAATGCCATGCAATTTCTCAAACGTTCAAAAAGAAAAGTTGTTGCACAACGTCGCGCCCGCATGGCCCACCTCGAAGACAAAGGTGGAATGTTTGTCGGAAAATGATCCTGCCGCAGCCCACGCCACACGCGCTCCGACACATTGGTTTTGAATGTTCACGATCACCAATCGAACCCGCCTGCATTGCAAGGTCTTCCTATTGTCCAAACAATTCAGATGAAACCCGCTCAGATCGAACAATTGGGTGCAGTAGAAAATGCTGCATTATTTTTTGATGTTGACGGAACGCTCGCCCCCATCGCAGCGAGCCCGGATGGTGTCGTCATTGATGCGGCAATGCTTGAAACTCTCAACACCTTGGCTGCACGGCTCAACGGCGCTCTTGCGATCATTACGGGCAGACCGCTCAAACAATGCGATCCACTCTTCACCCCCCGACTGTTCGCAATGGCGGCGGAACACGGCGCCATCATTCGAAACGCCCAAGGATCAATAACTGGCCCGCTGGCGCACCGCATCGATGTCGAGAGCATGCATCACCATGCACAGCGGGAACTTGGAAAGACGCCTGGCGTTCTTGTGGAAAAAAAACAGGCCGGTATTGCGCTTCATTATCGGGCCGCGCCGATATTCAAGGAAAAGGTTTATCAAACGGCGAAGAATATTTCTGCACAGCACACAGGAATTGTCATTTTGCACGGAAAAATGGTGGTGGAATTGAAGTCTGGCGACGTGAACAAAGGAGCGGCTCTGCAAACATTGCTTGCAGAGCCCGAATTCGAAGGTCGGCGTCCAATATATTTTGGCGACGACGTCACCGACGAATCTGCTTTCGCCATGGCGCAGGCCTTGGGCGGCACAGGCATAAAAATTGGCACGGAGCAATCGTGTGCGCAGCTTTTCCTCTCAAAGCAATCGGACCTGCAGCCATTCCTCAGACAATGGCACTCTTCGCGCGATTAACGTTGTCCGCACACAAATCCTTTAAGAACCTGTTTTTCCATGCCTGCAAATCATTCTCTCCAAGAACTTTCATCATTGCTGCATGACGCCGACGCCGCTCGTCCACTCCCATCGATAACGCCTGCTCAATTGCATCGCTTATTGCTTTGGCATCATAAGGATTAATGATTAATGCGCCCACGCAGAGCTCTTCCGCAGCACCCGCGAATTCGGACAAAATCAATACACCCGGGTTTTCTGGCGCTTGGGCGATTACATATTCCTTGGCAACCAGATTCATGCCGTCGCGCAATGAGGTCACCAGCCCGACATGTGAGTGCCGGAAAAAAGAAAGTAACGAAGCCCTGTCAAAACATCGGTTGATATAATTAATCGGCGTCCATCCCGGCGTCGCCCACTTTCCATTGATTTGGCTGGTGAGCAATTCGACTTCCTGCCGGATCTGCCTGTAACCATGCACATCCGTTCTGGAAGGCGGCGAGATCTGCATGAAACTTACATTGTTTCTCCACGCTGGATGCGCCCGCAAAAACTCTTCATACCCCTTCAAACGCTCGACCAGTCCTTTTGTGTAATCCAGGCGGTCTACGCTGATGATTATCTTCGTATGTCCGAACCGTCTTCTCAAACGACTGATCGCCCGTTCGTTGCCGGTTTGCTCCATTTCTTTCAGGGTAGAAGCGCAATCAATGCTGATGGGATACGCGCCCAATCGTGGGAGTTTGGGGGTGGAGCCTGACGTTTCGGGCTCTTCCTTCGCATGTACCTTGTCATGAGGGGCGCTATTTAGATAACCGAGAAAAGACCGCAGACTCGATTGGGTCTGAAACCCGACAAGATCAAAGGCACACAGCGCTTTCGACAATTCCTTGCAAACAGGAATCGCCTTAAATATTTCCACGTTCGGAAAGGGAATATGCAGAAAAAAGCCAATCTTGTTACGCATCCCCAGCTTTCTGCAAAAATGCCCCAGATGCATGAAGTGATAGTCGTGAACCCAAATCACATCATTGGGCGCCACATGTTCGGTCAAGCGTTCAGCGAAAGTCTGATTGACCTGCAGATAAGCTTCGTAATCG
>DATGNI010000037.1:0-15004 GCA_035306825.1 Azoarcus sp.
TCGTGCCGGCGAGAATACGCCATTAATTTCGTAATATAAAACGATGTTTCGTTAGGCGCAATGCGATTGCAGGAATCTCGTCAGCGTAAAGCGTTAAAAGGGTAGGGGAAAAACCCCATTTCGTCCAAAAAGACATATAAGAAAGATCAGGGATAATCCTTCCCAGCCATTTCAATCTGACTCCGTATGCATCTGACGTCTCCGCCTCTGCCTCTTTCTTCGCAACGCTGGTATTGGACCGTGCCGTATGTCGCGATCGTGGTGCTGGTCGTGACCGCGCTGACCATCGTGTTGATGCTGCAATCTCGAGGCTCGGAAGAGCGGCGGGAGATGGCGGTGCGCGACGTGCAATGGGCAGAACAGACGATCCGTTTGCATAAACAGGGCACCGAGAGTTTTTTGCAGAAGGTCGTCGCGGACATTGTGGGCGGTGAGCTGACGGCGGAAACCTTCAACGAAAATGTGACCCGCTACATTGCGAGCGAAGGGCACATTATCGAGGCGTACTGGATCAGCCCGGAAGGAAAGGTGAACTGGGTGGCCCCGTTGTCGACCTCGACGAGCCGTCCGGGCACGGAGCTGGATGCGGATGAACTGCCGCCGTTCGAGCGCGCGAAAGAGCTGGGGGTGGTCAGCTATGGCAAACCCCTGTCGCATGCCTGGCCGGTTTTTCCGGTGCATGTGCCGGTGCGTGACGACGAAGAGTTTCTGGGAACCGTCGTGGGGGTGTTTTCGCCCCGGGCGATGCTGGCCGAACTGGTGCCAGACTGGTTTGCCGAGCGCTATCAGGTCTCCTTGGTGTCGGATCGTGGCTATGCGATTGCGCGCAGTCAGGTGGATCTGCCGCTTGATGAAACGGTGGCTTTTGAGGTGCCGCTGGATTTGCCGGGGGCCGGGCTGGTGCTGCGTGCGGTAGCGTTTGAGACGCCTGAGCGCGCGCACCAGGCGGTGTTCCTGGTGATCATCGCTGGGTTGGCGACGATTGTGTTGTGGAGTTTGTGGCTGCTGCGTGAGCACATGCAACGCCGACGTGTGGTGGAGGATGCGCTACGCGAGGAATCGTCTTTCCGCAAAGCGATGGAAGAGTCGGTGATTACGGGGCTGCGCGCGATCGACCTGTCGGGGCGCATCATTTATGTGAACCCGGCTTTTTGCAATCTTGTGGGGTTCAGTGAGACGGAGTTGCTGGGCGCGACACCGCCGTTTCCATACTGGCCTGAAGATGCGTACGCGGAATGCCGCAAGGAAATCCAACGCTCATCGGAAGGGCCCGAGGTGTCGAGTGGTTTCGACCTGCGTATCCGACGGGCAAGCGGCGAGCGCGTCGATGCACGTTTCTACCTGTCTCCGCTGATTGACGTAAACGGCAAGCAAAGGGGCTGGATGGCGTCGGTGGCGGATGTGACGGAGCCGAAACGGGTGCGCGCTGCACTGGAAGAATCGCAGCGCCGTTTCGAGGCGGTGCTCGACGGTCTTGAAGCGGCGGTCTTCGTGGCGGACGCGGCGAGCGAAATCATCCTGTATGCCAACCGCGCGTTCATGCAGGTATACGGGCGCGAGGTTGTCGGCTATAGCATGAACAAGGTGCTCGAACCTCAACCCGATCCGTCCGACTATCTGGTGGACCCGCGTTCGCTCGATGCGTCGTCGCTGCCGATGGAGCTTTTCGACGGAGAGCTGCAGCATTCCGTGTCGGGGCGGTGGTACCACCTGCGCGAACATGCCTCAATGTGGGTGGACGGGCGCATCGTACGCATGGGGATCGCGACCGATATTACCGAGCGTCGTCAGGCCGAGGATTTCGTGCGCAGTCAGGAAGAGCGTTTGCAACATACCGCCCGGTTGGTGACGATGGGTGAGATGGCTTCGACGCTTGCCCATGAACTCAATCAACCGTTGTCGGCGATTTCCAATTACTGCATGGGCTGTGTGACCCGTCTGGAAAACGGCCGGGCCGAATCGCAAGCCTTGCTTGATGCAATGAACAAGGCCAGCCGCCAGGCGGAACGCGCCGCCAAGATCATCGGCCGGGTGCGGGATTTCGTACGCAAGAGTGAGCCACGTCGCACCCCCATCGATATTGCCGAAACACTCGATGATGCGATCGCTTTTGTCGATCTGGGTGCACGGCGCGGCGTTGGGCGAGGACGCGTGGTCTTGCAGATCGAACCGGATCTGAAGCCGGTTTTCGCTGACCGCATCATGGTGGAGCAGGTGATCGTGAATCTGGTGCGTAACGCATTGGATGCAATGACGAACATTCCGTCGGCTCGACGCGTGGTGACAGTGCGCGCCGTGGCCCACAGCAACGATGCCGTCAGAATTGAAGTGGCCGATTGCGGACCGGGGATTGCGCCCGATGAACGTGAGAAACTGTTCCGCCCATTTCATACCACCAAACCGGAAGGCATGGGTATGGGGCTGAATATCTGCCGTTCCATCATCGAGTATCACGACAGTCACCTCGATATCGCGGATAACCCGGGTGGTGGTACCGTATTCAGTTTCGTCCTGTACGTCGGAGCTGCGCGTGAACAAGTCGCCTGATATGCCGAAACAATGCATCTACCTTGTCGATGATGATGACGCCCTGCGCGATTCATTAGCGTGGTTGCTTGAATCCAGCGGCCACAACCTATGTGCTTTCGCGTCTGCCGAGGCCTTCCTTGAGGGGCTGGACGAGGTGGAACGCGGGTGTGTGTTGCTGGATGTGCGCATGGGCGGCATGAGCGGAATCGAGTTGTTCGAGCAGCTGCGCGCGCAGAATTTTCACTTGCCAGTCATTTTTCTCACCGGGCACGGCGAAGTGCCCATGGCGGTGGAGGCGCTCAAACGCGGTGCGTACGATTTCATCGAAAAACCTTTCGGCGACAAGCAACTGATCAGTCTGGTCGATGCCGCGCTCAAGCACGAACGGGACGCGCATGACAGTTTCGAATTGCGTGATGAAGTGGAGCGTCGTTTCGCCAGTCTGACCCAGCGTGAGCGTGAAGTGTTGCGTTTGATCCTGGCTGGGCGGTTGAACAAACAAATTGCGGATGAGCTGAGCATCAGCATCAAGACGGTGGAGGTTCATCGCGCCCGGGTAATGGAAAAGATGAGTGCCAATTCCATCGCCGAGCTGGTGCGCGATGTGATGCGCATCGAGCCGGATTTTCCGACCCCCTGAGGGGGTAGTTCTCAGGCTGTTCGCCGCTCTCCGGCAGACGTTTCTGAACCTGCCCGACACGAAAGATCTTCTGCACGGCCGCTTTTTTTGAGCGGTATCGAGAGATGGGCTCGCGCATTCCGGTTCGCTCGAATTCACGGTTGCAGCGTATGCGCAGGGCGCGCGCGGATGCCTGCGCGACTGCAAACGCCCGAATCTGGATAGTGTTCAGGTCGCATCACCGGATGCCCTGCTGTAAAATCACGCTCTTTTCCCCGGAAAACCTGTAAATATGGCGGCACGGATTCTCGATGGAAAGGCGCTGGCCGAACGCGTACGCGGTGAAATCGCCACCCGTACAGCACGGTTGGCGCATCAGAGCGGGCAGCAGCCCGCTCTCGCGGTTATTTTGGTGGGCGCCAATCCCGCTTCGGCCGTGTATGTGCGCAACAAGGTTGCAGCGTGCGAAAAGGTGGGCATTCGTTCGTTGCGGCACGATTTTTCCGAAGACGTAGCGCCGGACGAAGTGTTCGAATGCATCGCAAAATTGAACGCTGACCCGCAGGTGCACGGCATTCTCGTGCAATTGCCGCTGCCGCCGCAGTTTGACGAGCGTGAGGTGCTTGCGGCGATTGCGCTAGAGAAAGATGTGGATGGCTTTCATGCCGAGAACGTCGGTCATTTGTCGCAGGGGCTGGAATGTTTCATTCCGTGCACCCCGCACGGCGCAATGAAAATGCTTGAATCCGAGAATGTGACCATTCAGGGCGCGGAGGCGGTCGTGATTGGCCGTTCCAACATTGTCGGCAAGCCCATGGCGATGTTGTTGACCAACGCTGGCGCCACCGTCACCGTCTGTCATTCCAAGACACGTGATCTGGCCTCGCATACGCGCCGCGCCGACATCCTCGTGGCAGCAGTCGGTCGCCCCTGCTTTATTACCGGTGACATGGTCAAGCCGGGCGCGACGGTGATTGACGTTGGCATCAATCGTATTGAATCCGGCCCCAGGGCAGGAAAATTGTGTGGTGATGTGGATTTTGATTCGGTCGTCGACGTTGCCGGCCTGATTTCTCCTGTGCCGGGCGGCGTCGGGCCGATGACCATCACCATGTTGCTCGAAAATACCGTGATTGCAGCTGAACGGGCTGCCCGCAAAGGACGATGAACATGAGCGCCCAACCCTTGATCGGCCTCATCATGGGCTCAAATTCCGATTGGCCGACGATGCAGGCGGCAGCGAACATGCTTGACGACTTTGGCGTTGCCTATGAAGCGCGCGTGGTGTCTGCGCATCGGACGCCGGATTTGATGTTCGAATACGCGGAAAGTGCCGCCTCGCGTGGCCTCAAGGTCGTGATTGCGGGCGCTGGTGGCGCGGCGCATCTGCCGGGCATGGTCGCTGCCAAGACCACCTTGCCCGTGCTTGGCGTGCCGGTGCAGTCCAAAGCGCTGTCGGGTCAGGATTCGCTCCTGTCCATTGTTCAGATGCCCAAGGGCGTGCCGGTTGCGACCTTTGCCATTGGCGAGGCTGGCGCCGTCAATGCAGCGCTGTTTGCGGTGGCCATGCTGGCGCTGGAAGATGCCGCCTTGGCCGAACGCCTTGAAGCCTTTCGGGCGCGCCAGACACAGACTGTGCTGAACCTGCAGTTGGAGTCCTCATGATTCTGCCGCCCGCCACCCTGGGAATGCTCGGCGGCGGCCAACTGGGCCGCTTCTTTGTTGCTGCGGCGCATGAGATGGGATTCAAGGTCTGGGTACTGGATCCTGAACCGCGCAGCCCGGCGGGTTTGATTGCGGATCACCATCTCGTCGCCGATTACGAGGATTTTGCCGCACTCGACCAGCTGGCTGACGCGTGTAGCGCGGTCAGTACCGAGTTTGAAAATGTCCCTGCAGCAACGCTCGACTATCTTTCCAAATTCATTCCGGTGCACCCTGCGGCCCAGGCTGTGGCAGTGTGCCAGAACCGCATCGAGGAAAAAGGATTTCTTTCTGACAATGGTCTGCCGCATGGCCCGTTTGCGGTCATCCGGTCGGAAGAGGACGTGAAAGCCGCGGACGATGCGTTGTTCCCGGCGATCCTTAAAATTGCCCGCTTCGGCTACGACGGCAAAGGTCAGGCGCGGGTCGCTGACCGCAGTGAAGCGCTGCATGCTTTCCGCCAGTTTCGTTCGGATGCCTGTGTGCTGGAAAAAATGTTGCCGCTCGACTGTGAAGTGTCGGTCGTGTTGGCGCGCGATGAGAAAGGCGCGACGCGTTGTTTTCCGACTGCCGAAAACCGTCATCGCAATGGCATCCTGGACGTCACTGTCGCGCCCGCCCGGATCGATGCCGCGCTGGCGGAAAAGGCACAGCAGATCGCCACAGAGATTGCCGACAAACTGGGCTATGTCGGCACGCTCGGCGTTGAATTCTTCGTCACGGATGGCCAGCTCGTCGTCAATGAAATGGCACCACGTCCGCACAACAGCGGTCACCATACGATTGATGCCTGTGTTACCAGCCAATATGCACAACAGGTGAGGGCGCTTGCGGGCCTGCCGTTGGGTGAGTCGCGCCAGCATTCCTGCGCGGTCATGGTCAATCTGCTCGGTGAGTTGTGGTACAGCGGGGAGCGCTACCGGGAACCCGATTGGGCGGTATTGCATCGCGAAGAAGGTTTGTTGCTTCATCTGTATGGCAAGCATCATGCTCGGCCGGGGCGCAAGATGGGCCATTTCACCGTGCTGGGTACGGATGTGGACGACGTTTTCGAACGCGCCATGCGCGCTCGCGCAGCCATCGGTATTCGCGACGAATGACGATTTTGGCGCCAACGGCAGAAAATGTTTCGCTTGCGGCCGACGCGTTGCGTGCCGGTCGGCTGGTTGGCATGCCGACCGAAACCGTCTACGGCCTCGCGGCAGACGCGCTCAATCCAGATGCGGTACGGGGCATTTTCTCCGCCAAGGGCCGTCCCGCTGATCATCCGCTGATTGTCCATCTGCCGTCGGCCGAACACCTGCCGCAGTGGGCGGCAAGCATTCCCAGAGAAGCCATTGCATTGGCACGCGCCTTCTGGCCCGGCCCCCTCACGCTGATCCTGAAACGTGACCCTGCCGTGCCAGAGGAGCTGACCGGCGGTCAGGACACCGTGGGTCTGCGGGTGCCCGATCACCCGGTTGCACTGGCGCTTTTGCGCGCCTTCGATTCCGGTCTTGCCGCTCCGAGCGCCAACCGTTTCGGACGCATCAGCCCGACGGCTGCGCAGCACGTGGTTGAAGAATTGGGCGAACAGGTTTCGATGGTGCTGGATGGGGGGGATTGCTCCGTCGGGATTGAATCGACGATTCTCGACCTGTCGCGTGATGCGCCCGTGTTGCTGCGCCCGGGCGCGATCTCGGCAGACGCCATCGCAGCCGTCATCGGACGCCATCCGCGTAATCGGGAAGAAGAGCAGGACACCGCGCCGCGTGTCTCCGGCGCGCTCGCCGCTCACTATGCGCCGCGCACGCCGTTAATCCTGGTGTCTGCCGAAGGCCTCGTAGATGAACTCCGCCGTCCCGACCGGATCGCCGTGCTCGCCCGCAGCGCTCGTCCGCAAACCGCCTTTCATTGGCGCGCAGCTCCGCTTGACCCCGTTGGTTATGCCCATGACCTGTATGCCAATCTGCGCGAACTGGATGCCCTCGGTGCCGATCTCATCCTCGTCGAAGCGCCGCCTGCCACGCTTGACTGGCAAGCGGTTTCCGATCGCCTGAGTCGCGCCGCGACCGGTTCGGGAGCGCGCGCGCTTTGAATGCGCGATAATCCTCTCCGCACTCTTCCCAAGTGCTGAAGGTGTCGTTATAATCCCGTCCTTCGATGGGCCGGTAGCTCAGATGGGAGAGCGCTGCGTTCGCAATGCAGAGGTCGGGAGTTCGATCCTCCCTCGGTCCACCAACAATACAATAGGGTCCCACGAAGTCTCGTGAGACTGCAAAAGCCGCAGCCTGTACGGGTTTGCGGCTTTTTGTTTGTCTTGCGAGGTCTCAAAGCCATTCTTCCATTTAGGATGCCGCAATCGGGTAGGTGGCTCGGCGACGTGGGGTCGCTCGACTGACTGCTTAATAAGCTTCGCGACGGATTTTTTACGCATTCGGAAGTTTCAACGCCGACGTGCGTTTCAGCGATGAATACAACGTCAGTTTCTCGTGTTTTAAACAAACTATAGTTTGCGAAGAGTCGTTGAAAACGTTTTGCGAGAAGCCGCACCACGGGGGTCAAACTTGTGGTGTGAGCAACAATCCTGGAAGGCGGCTCGTGGTGTGTGACTTTATGCCCTCTTGGTCGATCAACCTCAGCACTGCGTCAATGCGAGAAAAACAGGATGACCCAACTCCAACCCAATAACCCGTTGCATGGGGTTACGCTTGCGCGCATTCTGGATGAACTGGTGCAGCATTTCGGCTGGGCGGAGCTCGGGCGGCGGATCGACATCCATTGTTTCAACCACGAGCCGGGCGTTTCTTCGAGCCTCAAATTCCTGCGTCGTACGCCGTGGGCGCGGGAGAAGGTGGAGGCGCTTTATCTGCACATGCTCCGCGACGTGGCCGCGCAGCAAACCCCAATTCATGGAAAAACGCCCAGGAGCATTCCCAAGGCATGAAAACCCCGAGCAGGATCCAACCTTTGGTAACCGATGGCCTCGTTGATGGAGTCATCCGGCAGTTGATGAGCGGCAAGGAGGCGATGGTGTATGTCGTCCAGTGCGGTGACGCCGTGTGCTGTGCCAAGGTGTACAAGGAAGCCAACAAGCGTGGTTTCCATAACGCGGTCGACTACACGGAAGGACGCAAAACCCGAAACAGCCGTCAGGCTCGTGCGATGGCCAAGGGCTCCCGTTACGGCCGTCAGGAGCAGGAGGCTGCGTGGCAGCGCACCGAGGTGGATGCGTTGCATCGTCTTGCCGCCGCCGGGGTGCGCGTGCCAACGCCGTATGACTTTCATGAGGGCGTGCTGTTGATGGAATTGGTGACGGACGAAGACGGCGAGCCGGCACCGCGCCTCAACGATATTGCGTTGAGCGAAGAGGATGCGCGGCGTTATCACGCAGATCTTGTGCGTCAGGTTGTGCGCATGCTCTGCGCCGGCATCGTGCATGGCGATCTGTCCGAATACAACGTGTTGGTGGACTGCGATGGGCCGGTGATTATCGATCTTCCGCAGGCAATTGATGCCGCAGCCAACAACAACGCCCGCCGTATGCTTGAGCGTGATGTGGCCAATCTGGCCGCCTATTTCGGGCAGTTTGCACCGGATCTCCTGAATACCGACTATGGCAGCGAGATCTGGGCGTTGTACGAATCGGGCCAGCTTCAGCCTGAGAGTGCACTCTCGGGCGTATTCAAGGCAGAGCGCGGCGATGCGGATGTGGATGAAGTGATGCAGGTGATTGAGGCGGCGCGCAGGGAAGATGCCGCGCGTCAGGCGGGTCGGGCGGCGGCCGACAACGACTGAGCCGGAAGCGGATTCCCATGTCTTCTCGCATCACGATCTCGCCTGACGAAGTTGAAGTTTCCGCCATCCGCGCTCAAGGGGCGGGCGGACAAAATGTGAACAAGGTGTCGAGCGCGGTGCACCTGCGTTTCGATATTGGCGCTTCGTCCTTGCCGGAGACGGTTCAAGCGCGATTGTTGAAACTGGGCGATCGCCGCATCAGCAAGGAAGGCGTGGTGATTATCAAGGCGCAGAAATTCCGCAGCCTGGAGAAAAATCGGCTGGAGGCGCTGCAACGATTGGAAGAGCTGGTCAATGATGTGGCAGTGCCGCCCAAGACACGTCGCGCCACCCGACCTTCGCGCGCATCCATCAGACGGCGTTTGGAGAGCAAGGCGCGGCGTGCGGTGGTGAAAGCCGGGCGAGGAAAGGTCGAGTAGCGTGCAGGATTGACGATGTGCTGCGGCACAAACCATCCAGCATCAGACCGTGTCGACCAATTTGGCGCATTCCGCCATCAATGCGCGGGCTTGGTCGGAATCGTAACTGGAATCAAGCGCTTCCATCATTTCGTGCGTCACCTGTAGCCCCGCTTCGCGCGACAGCGATGCGGCGATCTGACGAGCCAATTCATCGCTGAGTGCTGACAAATCACGCCGGTTGGGCTGCGGCAGGGTGCGCCCGCTGCGGCGAAGCCAGTCCGCAATGAGGCTTGCGCCCTGCGCCGTGCTCGGCCATTGCCCATGTTCATAGAACATTGACAGGCGCTCGGCCGTCAAGGCAAAGAGCAGCGCCGCGCGAGTGCCGTGGCTGTCCGCGGGGGGCAAGGTGGGAGACTGCAAAGACATTGGCTGACTGTAACCGAAAGAGGGAAGCGGTGCGGCGGGTGCGTTGTGGTGACCGTGCCGGACGCCTGAGATTTTACGATTCGTGCCAGGGCGGGCCGTGCGCCCGTCAATCCGATTCAGTGGGTTTTTCCGGGAGGGATTCGTCCGGAATATGGTACGGAGAGCCGGCGGTTCCGGAGGAGACGCTGCGACCTGCACGCAGATCACGGTATACCGCGGCACGCATGATCAGCATCGCCACGATAGGCGCCGTCATCAATATGAAAAGGGTAATCAACAGTTCGTGAATGACCAGCCGTTCGTTCGATACGGTGAAATGGATCATCGATGCGATCAGAAGGCAGCCGGTTCCGAGTGTGATGGAGATCGCCGGGCCGTGGATACGTTGGTAAAAGTTCTTCAACCGCACCAGTCCCAGCGCGCCGATGAAAATGATCGAACCGCCCAGCAACAACAACAACGAGACGATGAGTGCCGCCCAGGCGGGGAGTTCAGTGTGCAGACTCATTCAATCACCTCGCCACGCATCAGGAATTTCGCCAGTGCAATGCTGGATACGAAGCCGATCAGCGCGATCAGCAAAGCGACTTCGAAATAGGTCTGATTGCTGAAACGGATGCCCAGCACCAGCGCTAGCATCATGACGCACATCCACAGCGTATCGAGCGCCAGCACACGATCTTGTGCCGCCGGCCCGATGAGCAGGCGCAGGGTGCACAGCAACATTGCGGCGGAGACGCTGACCAGTGCGAAAGCAATCGAGAAGGAGAGCAGAGCGTTCATCATGCCGCCCCCGTTTCAGGCGCGTCGAACACTTCGATCAGCGGCCGTTCATAAACGTTTTTGATGGTGTCGATCCACCATTGTTCGTCATGCAGGTCAAACACGTGCAACACCAATTCATGCGATTCAGGCACGAGCTCGACCCATACCGTACCAGGCGTGGAGTTGATCACGCAGGACAAGATGGCCAAGCCGTGCACGCTCTGCAGATCAAGTGGGATGTGGATAAATTGCGAGTTTACGCCGTCAGAGCGGGCAAACAGAATAATGTGGCTGACGTTGAAGGCCGAACGGATGATCTCGATCAGGCTCTTCCATACGAATTTTACCAGCACCATCGGGCGGCGCAGACGTGGTAGTCCGTGCGGTTGCAACGGGCGAGAGAACAACGGCGCAGCGATGCCCAGCGCAAGGCCGAGCAGAATATGGGCAAACGCCAACGTCTGATTCAGCAGTAGCCACACGCTGAGCAGGATCAGCGTCAGGAGGGGAAAGGGGACCAAACGTTTCATCACCGGTTGGCCTCCATTGCGGGACGAATGATCGGCTGTTCTCCGAGCACGCGCGTGGATTGACCGGCCGGGTCGGAAAGACTGAGCACCGTGCGGTTGAGGTAATCGAGCGTTGGCGCAGCAAGTATCGTGAGTGCAACGCATAACGTCAGTAACGTCAGTACAGGCATGGCCTCCGAAACATTCAAGCGTGGCGCCACGATGTCATCGGGCACCCAGAAGGAGCGCACTCCAAAACGCATCAAGGCAACAATGCCCGCCAGGCCGGAGAGCAACAACAACGCCATCGTTGTCCAGACCAGAGCGGAGACGGTGCCGGATGCTGGCGTGAGATCCAGCATGGCGTGAAACATTCCGAATTTTGCGATAAAGCCCGACAGTGGCGGCATGCTGGTAATGACCAGCGCGCAGCCGGCAAAGCTCAAGCCAAGAAAGGCCAGCGAGCCGGGAATGCCTACGCCGACCGGTTCTTCGGGTTTGTCCTCGATGGCGAAGGCTTCCATCGTGACCGCCAGCAGCGTTGAGCCGGGAGTCTTGATCCGGTCAACCAGTTCGCTCAACAGCATGAATGCCGCAGTTGCCAGCGTGGAACCGAGCAGATAATACAGGCCGACCTCCAGCAAGGCTGCATCGCCAAAACCGATCACGGTCAGCAACGTCCCCGATGAAATAATCGCGCCGAAGGCGGCCATGCGCGGGCCGTCTTCACTGGCCAGCATGCCGACGGTGCCGAAAACAATTGTCATCAGACCACCGATCAGCAAGGCGTCCAACCCAAAACCGGCCGCAGCGCCGGCCTCGGGTGAAAATGCCGTGGTCCAGACGCGCAGCACGGCATATACACCCACCTTGGTCATCAATACCAACATCGCCGCGACGGGCGGCGATGCGGCGGAGTAAATGCCTGGCAACCAGAAGCCTAGTGGCCACATCGCACTTTTGGTGAGGAAAACCAGCGCCAGGACGGTGGCCCCGATCTGCAGGAATATCAGCTTGTCTGCCTCAAGATCGGGGATACGGGCGCCCAGGTCAGCGAGGTTCAGCGTACCGGTGCTGGCGTAGATCAACGCCACTCCGATCAGGAACAGAAAAGAGGCGATCAGGTTGATGATGACATACTGCATGCCCGCGCGGATGCGACGCACGTTGTAGCCGTGCAGTGCCAAGCCGTATGAAGCGGCAAGCATGACCTCGAAAAACACGAAGAGGTTGAACAGATCGTTGGTCAGGAAAGCGCCGTTCAAGCCCGCCAACAGAAACTGGAAGAGCGAGTGGAAATGAACGCCGATGCGCGCCCATCGTTTCATCGAGAAAATGAGCGCGACCAACGCAATGATGGCGGTGAGCAGCAACATCAGCGCCGCGAGCCGATCGAGCATCAGTGCGATGCCGAAGGGGGCCGCCCAGTTTGCCGCCAGATATACGCCAATGCCGTCTTGCCAGTATTCGTTGTCCACCAGCCCGAGCAAGAGGCACGCGAGCGCCAGCGTGGTAGCGGTGCTGAGGAGGTTGATGCCGAATTTCAATCCGTGACGCGCTTCGTTGATGGGCGCCAAAACGGCACCGATCAACAGCGGCAGCAGGATGGGAAGAATGATGAGATGCTGACTCCAGGCAATCGAGGTCATGAATCAGTCTCCTCGCCGTCGATATGATCCGTGCCGGTCAAGCCGCGGGCGCCGATCATTATCACGAGGAACAGTGCGGTGGTTGCAAAGCCGATGACGATGGCCGTCAGGACCAACGCCTGGGGGAGTGGGTCCGCGATCAGGCCGGGATCCACGTTGGCTTCCAACGTGATCGGCGGTGCATTGGTCCACAGTCGCCCCATCACGAAGATGAACAGATTCACGGCGTAGGACATCAGCACCAGGCCGATGATGACCTGGAAGGTGCGCGGACGCAGGATCAGCCAGATGCCTGAACCGAACAGTACACCTATGGCGATCGCGATGACGGCTTCCATCATTGCGCACCTCCACTGGTGGGCGTGGGATCGCCGGCATGACGGTGACCGCGTACCGATTGGTGGGCAAGCGCCACCAATATGAGCATGGTCGTGCCCACGACCACGGCGAAAACACCTAAATCAAACACGAAGGCAGTGGGCAGGTGGATCTCTCCCAGCAGCGGCACGTCAAGATGCGCGGTATGCGAGGTCAGGAACGGATGGCCGAACACCCAGGCCCCGATGCCGGTGCCTCCGGCCACCAATAGCCCGACGCTGAGCCAGCGATGCGGATTGAGGCGGCGATGGCTTTCGACCCAGACGGTGCCGGCAAGCATGTATTGCACCAGCATCGCAACGGCAAACACCAGCCCGGCCACGAATCCGCCCCCGGGCAGGTTGTGCCCCCGCATGAAAAAGTAGGCCGCGATCACGATCATGAACGGCAGCAATGCACGCAAATAGATCCCGGGAATCAGCAGATAGCCACTGTTGGCTTGTTCGGCCGGCGCTTGCCGGGTGGCTGGATCAACCGGATTACGTTGTTGAAGGGGGATTTCGGCACTGTCAGGGGAGGGGCGGAAACGGCGCAGCAAGGCGTACACGGTGAGTGCGACGATCGCCAGAACAGTGATTTCACCGAAAGTATCCAAACTACGGAAGTCCACCAGCAATACGTTCACGACGTTGCTGCCGCCACCTTCGGTCAGCGACCGCAGCAGGAAGAAATCCGAAATGGTGTGAGTGCTTGGCAGCACCAAAATCGCGTAACTCAAGGCGGCGATGCCGACGCCGCCCAGGAGGGCGATGAGGGCGTCACGGGAACGACGAATCCACACACTGCCCGGCGGGGGCGTGTCGAAACCCTTTGAGGCCAGACGCGGAGGCAGCCAACGCAGACCGAGCAGGATCAAAACGGTGGTAACGGTTTCGACCATTAACTGCGTCAACGCCAGGTCGGGCGCGGAAAGCCAGGCGAACGTGAGCGCCGTGATGACGCCGGTGGCTCCGACCAGAGCCAATGCGGTAAGACGATGAAATTTCGCCATCCATGCACCTGCGAGCGCACAGATGCAACCGATCACCCAGATTGCGGCGAAGTACGGATCGACATTGGTCGCGGGCAAGACAAACCATTCTGACAGCGCCGGGCGTACCAGCAGCAAAGGCACTGCAATGAGCAAGCACATCATCAGCAACAACTGCGGCTGAGTGCGTATGGTGCCGAGACGGCCGAGCAGGAACGACGCCCCCCTTGTGAGCATCAGCATGGTGGTTTCGTAGCTCTGCGCACCGTTGAGACGGTGCAAGAACGGCACTCGGTCTCGCGTTTCCAGGCCCAGGCGACGGCGTAGCAGGATGTAGAACGCAACGCCCCCGACGAGTGCGATCAGGCTCATCAGCAAAGGGAGGTTCAGGCCGTGCCACACCGCGAGGCTAAAGGCGGGTGTGGCCTCGCCCAGCACTGAAAACACGGCTGCATGCAGCATCGGCCCGATGCTGATGCCGGGCAGAATGCCCACGATCAGACACGCCAGCACCAACAGTTCAACTGGCAGTCGCATCCAGTGTGGCGGCTCGTGTGGCTGACGTGGCAACTCCACCGTCGGTTTGCCAAAAAAGACTGAAATGAAGCGCAGCGAATACGCTACGCCAAAAATTCCCATTGCCACCGCCGCGCCCGACATCCACCAGTTCTGCGTGGAACCTACGCGGAGGCTTTCGGCGAAGAACATTTCTTTCGACAGGAAACCGTTGAGCAACGGGACGCCAGCCATGGCCGCGCTTGCGATGATGGCGAGCGTGCCGGTGATCGGTAGACTGTGCCGCAGCCCCTTGAGGATGCGCATGTCGCGCGTGCCGGATTCATGGTCGATGATGCCGGCGGCCATGAACAGTGACGCCTTGAAGGTGGCGTGATTGAGCGTATGGAATATGGCTGCGACCAGGGCCAGCGGCGTGCCCATGCCCAGCAAGACGGTGATCAGACCGAGATGGCTGATCGTCGAATAGGCAAGCAATCCTTTCAGATCATGCTGGAAAATGGCGACGAAAGCGCCGATCAGCATGGTGCACGCTCCGGCGCCGCCGATGATCCAGGTCCATTCCGGTGTGCCCGCCAGCGTGGGCCACAATCGCATCAGCAGAAAAACACCCGCTTTGACCATGGTGGCCGAGTGCAGGTAGGCCGACACCGGCGTTGGCGCAGCCATGGCGTGCGGCAACCAGAAGTGGAACGGAAACTGGGCACTTTTGGTCAGCGTGCCGAGTGCCACGAGCACCAGCACAATCCGGTAAAGGTCAT
>DATGNI010000038.1:0-31739 GCA_035306825.1 Azoarcus sp.
TGTCCCCATCCACAGTGATGCTGTTGAATGACAGGTCCGCAGCTTCCGTTACCAGCCGGTTGAGCACATCCTGCGCGATATGCGCATCGGTGGCGACAAAACTGAGAAGGGTCGCCATATTGGGGCGAATCATGCCCGAGCCCTTGCTCATTCCGGTGAGCGTGACCGTACGACCACCGATATCAACGCTGCGCGAGGCAGCCTTGGCGACGGTGTCCGTCGTCATGATGACGTGCGCGGCATCATGCCAGCCGTCATCACGCAAATCAGCGTGCGCCGTAGGCAACGCGGCCACCAGGCGGTCGACGGGCAATTGTTCGAGAATCACGCCGGTCGAAAACGGCAGCACCTGAGTCGGTGCAATTTCGAGCAGTTTGGCCACTTCCTGACAAGTTTTCTGCGCGGCCGCCATGCCTTGCTCGCCGGTCCCCGCATTCGCAATGCCGGTATTGATTACCAGCGCGCGGATATGCCCTTGCGCAAGATGCTCACGACACACTTGAACCGGTGCGGCGCAGAAGCGGTTTTTTGTGAACACACCGGCGACGCGACTGTCCTCTGCCAACTCGAGCAGAGCCAGGTCACGCCGGCCCGATTTGCGAATTCCTGCCTCAGCCATGCCAAGCCGAACGCCGTCCACCGGCTGCAGGAGTTCAGGAGAAGGGGTGGAATAATTCACCGACATGCGTAAAGCTCCGAGAAGCGCTTGATCAATTCAATTTACCGTGACAATGCTTGTATTTCTTGCCCGATCCGCAGGGGCAGGGCTCGTTGCGGCCCACTCTCGGACCGCTGCGCACCGTTGCCGACGGCAGAGGCTGAAGAGTCGGTTGCTCCTCAGGCGCACGTTCCGTTTCGGCCGTCGGGCTGAACTCTTCATGACGATATTCGACGTTGGTCGGTTCGGTCGGCTTTTCGGCCTCTTCAAGCTCCTCCTTGGCGCGCACCTCCACCGTCATCAACACACGGGTGACGTCAAAGCGTACGGTGTCGAGCAAATGCTCGAATAGCTCGAAGGCTTCACGCTTGTATTCCTGCTTCGGATTTTTCTGCGCATACCCGCGCAGATGGATGCCTTGGCGCAGTTGATCCAGCGCCGCCAGGTGCTCGCGCCAATGGCCGTCCAGACTTTGTAGCATGACGTGACGTTCGAACTGATGCCACGCGGCAGGATCCACCCGTTCCACCTTGGCCGCATAGGCTTCATCCGCCGCAGCAATGATGCGTTCGAGTATCGCATCGTCATCCAGATCGGGCTCGGCCTGCAACCATTCGCCAACCGGTACCGGCAAACGGAACTCAGACGCCAACGCAGCTTCCAGCGCAGGAATGTCCCAGGTTTCCTCAACGCTTTCCACGGGCACGTGGGTGCGGAAGGTGCTGCTCAGCACCCCATGACGCATCGCGGTGATGGTTTCGCTGATGTCCTCGCCTTCGAGCAATTCATTGCGCTGCTCGTAGATCACTTTGCGCTGATCGTTGGCCACATCGTCGTATTCAAGCAATTGCTTGCGAATGTCGAAGTTGCGCTGCTCGACCTTGCGCTGGGCGGACTCGAGCGAACGCGTGACCATGCTGGCTTCGATCGCCTCGCCTTCGGGCATCTTCAACCGCACCATGATCGCGTTCAGGCGTTCGCCGGCAAAGATCTTCATCAGCGGATCTTCGAGCGAAAGATAGAAACGACTCGAGCCCGGATCGCCCTGCCGCCCGGCACGACCGCGCAGCTGGTTGTCGATACGACGGGATTCGTGGCGCTCGGTGCCGATGATGTGCAGACCGCCAGCAGCCAATACCTGATCATGCACCGACTGCCATTCGGCGCGCATTGCCGCGATTTTCGCCTCTTTCGCGGCCTCGTCGAGCGAGGCGTCGTTGCGCACCTCATTGATTTCGCGCTCGATACTGCCGCCCAGAACGATGTCCGTACCGCGGCCCGCCATGTTGGTGGCAATGGTTACCACACCCGGCCGACCGGCTTGCGCCACCACGCCTGCCTCTTGCTCGTGCTGTTTGGCATTGAGCAATTGGTGCGCGATGTTCTCGCGCGTGAGCATCGCGGAAAGGAATTCGTTCACCTCGATCGAGGTCGTACCCACCAGCACCGGCTGACCGCGCTCGACACACGCACGAATGTCGGCAATGACCGCATCCCACTTCTCCTTCACGGTGCGGTAGACCTTGTCGTTTTCGTCGCGTCGCTGCATCGGCCGGTTGGTGGGCACGATGAGGGTTTCCAGCGAATAGATCTGGTGAAATTCGTAGGCTTCGGTATCCGCAGTGCCGGTCATGCCCGACAGCTTTTCGTACATGCGGAAATAGTTCTGGAAGGTGATCGAGGCGAGCGTCTGGTTCTCGGCCTGAATCTTCGTACCTTCCTTGGCCTCCACCGCCTGGTGAAGACCGTCGGACCAGCGACGACCCGGCATCAGCCGGCCGGTGAACTCGTCGACAATCACGACTTCGCCGTTCTGCACTACATAATGCTGATCCTTGTGGAACAGGGTGTGCGCCCGCAGCGCGGCATACAGGTGATGCACCAGCATGATGTGGGCGGTGTCGTAAAGACTCGCGCCTTCTTCGAGCAGCCCCATGTTGACGAGAATCTGCTCGACATTTTCGTGCCCCTGCTCGGTCAGCAGCACTTGGCGCGCCTTCAGGTCGAGGGTGTAATCACCCGGTTTGACGATGTCATCATCCTCGCCCTCCTGCTCGGTGAGCAATTGCGGCAGGCTGTTCAAGCTCTGATAAAGCTCGGTGTGGTCTTCAGCCTGGCCAGAGATGATCAGCGGCGTACGCGCTTCATCGATCAGGATGGAGTCGACCTCATCCACGATCGCGAACGTCAGCGGACGCTGCACGCGCTCATTGATGGAATACACCATGTTGTCGCGCAGATAATCAAAGCCGAACTCGTTGTTGGTACCGTAAGTGATGTCTGCGGCGTAGGCGGCCTGTTTCTGCTCGTGCGTCATGCCGGACAGATTGCAACCGGTAGTCAGGCCGAGAAAACCGTAGATGCGTCCCATCCAGTCCGCGTCACGACTGGCGAGATAATCGTTAACGGTGATGACATGCACACCCTTGCCGGTCAGCGCATTCAGGTACGCAGCCAACGTGGCGACCAGGGTTTTCCCTTCGCCGGTCTTCATCTCGGCGACCCGGCCGTCATGCAAAGCCATGCCGCCAATCAACTGAACGTCAAAGTGGCGCATGCCATGCACGCGCTTACCCGCCTCACGCACCAGCGCGAAGGCTTCGACGAGGAGATCGTCAAGCGTCGCCCCATCGGCAAAACGGTTGCGGAATTCGTCGGTCTTGGCCCGTAGCGCTTCGTCGGGCAGCGCCTCGAATTCCGGTTCCAGTGCATTGATGGCACGAACTTTCTGAGAATATTGGCGGATCAGGCGGTCATTTCGACTGCCGAAAACCTTCTTGATGAGGCCGGAGATCATGGGCGTTGGTCTGGTTGGTGCGACAAATGCGCTAGTGTAGCATCAGCCATCCCCCACTCGTTGCCCTCTCACCACACCTTTCCTGACTCAATGAGCCACCCACTCTCTCGCTTTCTCGGCCACGGCGAAACACTGTCCCGGCTGCACGACCACGCCCGCCGTCTGCAACAGCTGCAGACGCAGCTCGAGCGTGCGCTTCCGGGGCCGCTCGGCAGAGCCTGTGCCGTGGCTAACCTGAAAGGGGAAACCCTGGTGGTGATTGCGCAAAGCGGCAGCGTCGCGGCACGCTTGCGCCAGATGGCGCCCAGCCTTACCCGGGCCATGGGCGCCGCGGGCGGACCGCCGATTGCTGCGATTCAGGTAAAAGTCGCGCTCGTGACCGAGCCTGAACCACGCCCGCAGCCGTCCGCGCGCACCATCGGCAATGGCGGACGCGAAAGTCTCACTACGTTGATCGAACAGTTGCCGGAAGGGGATGAGCTGCGCAAAGCGCTCGAACGCTTGCTCGAGCGCTGCCAGCCAGAATAGGCACAGAATCAGGCGTTCTGTCCGACCGCCTTTCTCTGCGACGGTGATTGCTTCAGGCCCCATCGCAGCATGCGGGCGGGGGCGTCTGTTCGGTCAGATCTATTCGGTCAGCCGCGCGGCCACGAAGGCGAGCAGTACCATGAAGATGATCAGCAATGCGCCAATGAAAAGATTCCACGCCAACTGACGGTATTTCGGGTTGCCGGTCAGCAACCACGCCAGCAACGCTCCGCCAATTGCGAGTACGGCGGCCAATACCACGATTCGGAGAGCAATCATCTTTCGTCCTCAGGCCGGGACCGAGAAATGACGGCTGACCGCCACCGGCGCCGCATCCGCCCGTTCGAAAGTGATCAACTCCCACGCATCCTCGTCTTCCAGCAACGCACGCAGCACTTCGTTATTCATGGCATGGCCAGCCTTGTGAGCACGATAGGAGGCGAGCAACGGACGACCGCACAAATACAGGTCACCGATTGCATCGAGCACCTTGTGCTTGACGAACTCATCGGCGTAACGGAGCCCCTCCGCATTCAGAATGCGGGACTCGTCCAGCACGATGGCGTTGGCCATGCTGCCGCCCAGCGCAAGACCGTTCGAGCGCATGAACTCGACATCCTGCATGAACCCGAACGTGCGCGCGCGGGCGACGTCCCGTTCATAGGAATCTTCATCGAAATCCACCACCACCCGGGTTTCCGTGCCACCGATCGCCGGATGATCAAAGACGATTGAAAACTCCAGCCGAAAGCCGTCGTGCGGCTCCAGACGCACCCATTTGTCCCCGTCACGGAATTCCACCGGTCGTTTGACGCGGAGGAAACGTTTGGGCGCAGCCTGTTCCTGGATGCCCGCGGAACGCAACAGGAACACAAACGGACTGGAGCTGCCGTCGAGAATCGGAATCTCGGGCGCATCGATCTCCACGTGGATATTGTCGACACCAAGTCCGGCAAGTGCCGACATCAGATGCTCGACGGTGCCAACCTTGGCTTCGCCCACCTGCAGACCCGAACACATGCGGGTGTCGCATACCGAATAGGGGTCGGCGGGCAAGGCCACCACGGGATCCAGATCCACACGGTGAAAGACGATGCCGGTGTCCGGCTCAGCCGGACGCAGGGTCATTTTGACCTTGCGTCCGCCGTGCAGGCCGACGCCCGTAGCGGAAGTTTCGTTGCGAATCGTGCGTTGTCGAATCATGGGACACCCCAATTAGAGGCTTTCCAGTCTAGCCTTTCAGACTGATTTCGTCACACCGGCAGGCGCCGGACGAGTGTTGCCAACGCTGATTTTAATGGGCGACGGGCGCCCTCGCGCAAAACCGGAGGCGTGGTTTGCGCGCGGGCGCCCGTCGGGGCGCGAGCCCTCAAGGCCGGTCAGTCGGCCTGGCGACGCAAGAAAGCCGGGATGTCGTACGTACCCATCCCATTGGTGCTCATTGCTTCCACGGTCGAATTGCGGCGGGAACGCATCACAGCCGGCGCGGAGTTACCGGCCGTCTCATCCACATAGCCGCCACCGTAGGTGCCGGTGCCCTGCACGATCTCCATTTGCGGACGCGCACCTTCCATGGCCTGCGAACCCAGACCGGTCGCCACAACCGTCACCCGCATACGATCTTCCATGCTCTCTTCGAACACGGTGCCGTATTTGACGAAGGCCTCTTGCGCGGCAAAAGCCTGCACGGTCTTCACCGCATCCCGCACTTCGGCCATTTTCAGCGTGCTGCGTGCGGCAGTGATGTTGATCAGCACGCAACGCGCTCCGGACAACTCGGTGCCTTCGAGCAACGGGCTGACTGCGGCCTGTTCGGCAGCAATCCGGGCACGATCCAGACCGGAAGCTTCCGCCGAACCCATCATTGCACGCCCCATTTCACCCATCGCGGTACGCACGTCCTGAAAGTCGACGTTGACCAGCCCCGGCACGTTGATGATTTCCGCGATACCGCCAACGGCGTTACGCAGTACGTTGTCGGCCGAACGGAAGCAATCCTCGAAGCCGGCGTCATCCCCGTACACCTCGAGCAGCTTGTCATTGAGCACGACAATGAGCGAATCAACATGGCGCGACAATTCATCCGCACCACTTTCGGCCACGCGCAAACGATTTTCGAAATCGAACGGCTTGGTCACCACGCCCACGGCGAGAATACCCAGTTCCCGCGCAATTTCGGCCACCACCGGCGCCGCGCCGGTTCCGGTTCCACCCCCCATGCCGGCGGTGATGAAACACATGTGCGCACCTTCAAGCGCCGCAGCGATCTCGTCGCGCGACTCCTGCGCTGCAACGCGGCCTGCTTCCGGCTTGGAACCTGCACCAAGCCCGCTCACGCCGAGTTGCAGCTTGACCGGAGCGAGGCACCGTTTGAGCGCCTGTGCATCCGTATTGGCGGCGATAAATTCCACCCCCTGAACTTCCTCCCGGATCATGTGATCCACCGCGTTGCCACCCGCACCACCCACACCGATCACCTTGATGACCGTGCCGGTCTGTTCCGTCTCGAGAATTTCGAACATTGCCATTTCCCTTGCCTCCTTGAAAACAGCCCAATGGCGTTCTGACCCGCCATTTAGTAGGCTACTCGGATTTTAAAACTAAATATCCTGTATTCACAGGTTAAAAACGTAAGAATCTATCCCCCGCCCCGGCGCTTAAAAATTGCGCTCGAGCCACGCTCTTGCGCGACTCAGCCAGTCACGCAAATTGCCCCCCTCCCGTCCAATCAGTCCGCGCCGACGTTGCGCCAACCCTTCCAGAACAAGCCCCATCGCCGTGGCGTAATACGGCTGCCGCACGACGTCGGCCAGCGCACCGTCATACACGGGCGAACCCATGCGCGCCGGCAGATGAAAAACCTCTTCTGCCAGTTCGGCCACGCCGTACATCACCGCCGATCCGCCGGTCAGCACAATCCCCGACGAGAGCAGTTCTTCGTACCCGCTGCGTCGCAGCTCGTCCTGCACCAGCTCGAACAATTCGGTCATGCGCGGCTCAATCACATCCGCCAGACGCTGACGCGACAGCGGACGCGGCGGACGATCGCCCACGCCGGGAACCTCGATCATCTGATCGGGATCCGCCATTGAATGCATCGCCACGCCATGCCGGATCTTGAGTTCTTCAGCCTCCGCGGTCGGCGTTCGCAGCGCCATCGCGATGTCGTTGGTCACCTGGTCGCCGGCCACCGGCAATACCGCGGTATGACGTATCGCGCCTTGCGTAAACACCGCAATGTCGGTCGTCCCCCCGCCGATATCGACCAGACAAACTCCCAGATCCTTTTCGTCTTCGGTCAGCACCGCATGGCTCGAAGCAAGCGGCTGGAGTACCAGATCCACCACTTCCAGCCCGCAACGACGCACGCATTTGACGACGTTCTGCGCCGCCGAAACCGCGCCGGTCACGATATGCACCTTGACCTCTAGCTTCACACCGCTCATGCCGATCGGCTCCCGCACACCGCCCTGGCCGTCGATGATGAATTCCTGCGTGAGGATGTGGAGGATCTGCTGTTCAGCCGGGATCGGCATGGCTCGCGCCACCTCGATCACCCGCTCGACATCGATCGGACTGACCTCCTTGTCCTTGATCGCAACCATGCCGTTGGAGTTGAAGCTCTTGATGTGGCTGCCGGCGATACCGGTGAACACGTCGCGAATCTTGCAGTCGGCCATCATCTCGACCTCCTGCACAACGCGGGAGATCGCATCCACCGTCGCTTCGATATTGACCACCACGCCACGTTTCAGACCGCTCATTGGCTGGGTACCGAGGCCCACCACATCCAGCCCGCCGTCCGCCCTCGGTTCCGCGACCATGCAGGTCACCTTGGAGGTGCCGATATCCAGACCGACGACGAGATCCTTGTATTCCTTACTCATTGGGTTGTTCGCTTCTCATTCTGTGGCAACTGCGCCGGAGTCAATGCAAAGCCTCTTTGGTAACGCACATCCACGATTGCAACGGGTACGCCAACCCGGCTGCTTGTTTCAGGCCAGTTCTGTACGAAACGCTCCAGTCGCTCGCGCACCGGAGCGCGCTCATTTTCCCGCCCGAGCAAAATGACCAGACCGTCGTCCAGTTCCAGCTCCCACGCCCGACGCGCAGACAGGTCCAAACGGACCACTTCCCGTCCGAGCGGCTTGATCACATCGGAAAACTCACGGTGGCGCGCAAACAGATGGCCGGACAGGCCCACCGGGCCCGAAAACGACGGCAATTCCACACTGCTCGCGGCGGTAAAGACCTCGCCCTGACGATTCACCAGCTGTATCTCATCGTTTCCGGCCGGCGCCCAGTACGCCACCGCCTGCTGTTCTTCAAGGCGTAACTCCAGCGCATCCGGCCACCGTCGCCGCACTTCGGCGCGGCGCACCCAGGGCAGCTGTTCGAGCGCTTCACGCACGTTGTCGAGATTCACCGTAAAGAAATTTCCGCGAATCACGGAACGCGTCGCATATTCAATCTGCTCCGCCGTCACCCGCCCCGAGGGCGTCAACACCACCGCTTCGCGCAACGGGAAAAATGGCTTGGTCGAAAACCACGACATGAAAGCCCAAGCAAAAATCGCGGCAGCCCCCCACAACAGCACGCCCGACAGCATGTCGAGCAGCGCTGGCCGATCCCACAGGCCAACGCTGCCACGTTCGTGGCGGCGCGGCACCGTCTGCGCGGAACGGGTGAAGTACTCAACCACGACTCGCCCCCTTGAGGATTTCCACACACAATTCGTCAAAATCCAGCCCGGCAACCTTGGCCGCCATCGGCACCAACGAATGCCCGGTCATGCCCGGCGTGGTGTTCATCTCAAGCAGCCACGGCCGGTTCTGATCATCGAGCAGGATGTCGACCCGCCCCCAACCGCTGCAGCCCAACACCGCCGCGCTTTCCATGGCCAAGCGCTGCAATTCGATTTCGAAATCGGGATCAAGACCGGCCGGGCAGTGGTATTGCGTCTCGTCGCTGAAATATTTGTTCTGGTAGTCGTAATTTCCGCCCGGTGCCTCAATGCGAATCACCGGCAACGCACGCTCGCCCAGGAACGGCACGGTCAGCTCCGCTCCGCCGATGAAGGCTTCAGCGAGCACCAACGAGTCATACCGCAACGCCAGTGCCCAGGCCGCACGCAGATCTTCTGCGCGTTCCACCTTGGTCGCGCCCATGCTCGATCCTTCATGCGCCGGCTTGACAAAGATGGGCAGCCCCAGTTCCTCGGCAATCGCCTCCCAGTCACTGTCTTCGCGCAGAATCGCGTAACGCGGTGTGGGCAATCCGCATGCAGCCCACACCATCTTTGTGCGCCACTTGTCCATTGCCAGCGCGGAAGCCATCACCCCGCTGCCGGTATAGGGGATGCCGAGCGTATCGAGCGCCCCCTGGATCGTTCCGTCTTCTCCGCCGCGACCATGCAGAACGAGGAAGGCGCGCTCAAAACCTTCCGCCGACAGCGTGCACACGTCGCGTTCGGCCGGATCGAAGGCGTGGGCGTCGACACCTTGTCGCAACAGCGCGGCCAACACCGCACTGCCCGACATCAGCGACACTTCGCGCTCCGCCGAATGGCCGCCGAACAGCACCGCGACTTTTCCGAAATCCGCGCTCACGACGCCACCTCCTGCGCATCCGCAACCCGTGCCGGCACCCGTCCGATCGTGCCCGCGCCCATCGTGATCACCACATCGCCGTCTTCGGCGGCATTGAGAATCGCCGCTGGCATCTCATCGATCTGCTCGACGAACACCGGCTCGACCTTGCCCACAACACGGATCGCGCGCGCCAGACTGCGGCCGTCGGCCGCAACGATCGGCGTTTCACCGGCCGCGTGCACTTCGGTCAGCAACACGCCGTCTACGCCCGACAAGAGCTTGACGAAATCTTCGAAACAATCCCGCGTACGCGTATAGCGATGCGGCTGGAACGCCAGTACCAGACGACGTCCCGGATACGCCCCGCGCGCGGCGGCAATCGTGGCCTCCATCTCGACCGGGTGGTGACCGTAATCATCAATCAACGTGAATTGGCCGCCACTCGGCAACGGGATTTCGCCATAGCTCTGGAAGCGACGCCCCACGCCACGGAATTCGGACAAGGCCTGCACAATGGCTGCGTCCGGCACCTGCAATTCGGTCGCCACGGCAATCGCCGCAAGGGCATTGAGTACGTTGTGCCGGCCGGGAAGATTGAGCTCGACCGACAGGCGCGTCGTTGCACCATTGACGCGCACCACGTCAAAACACATCCGATGGCCGTCCGCACGCACGTTTTCGGCGCGGATCTCGGCGTTTTCGGAAAAGCCATAGCGCACAATCTGTTTCGACACCTGCGGCGCAATCTCACGCACCACCGGATCTTCGTCGCACAACACCGCCACGCCGTAAAACGGCAAACGCTGGAGGAAATCCACGAACGCCTGCTTGAGCCGACCGAAATCGTGCTCGTACGCGTCCATATGGTCCGCATCAATATTCGTGACCACAGAAATCACCGGGTTGAGCAGCAAGAACGAAGCGTCCGACTCATCGGCCTCGGCAACCAGGAAATCGCCCTGTCCAAGACGCGCATTCGCCCCCGCCGCGGTCAGCCGCCCGCCGATCACGAAGGTCGGGTCCATATCCCCCTGCGCCAGAATGCTTGCCGTCAGCGAAGTGGTAGTCGTTTTGCCGTGGGTACCCGCAATCGCGATGCCTTGCTTCAAGCGCATCAGTTCGGCCAGCATCATTGCGCGCGGCACCACGGGAAGATCCCGCTCGCGCGCAGCCACCACCTCCGGGTTGTCCTCCGCCACGGCCGTTGAAACCACCACCACGTCGGCGTCGGCCACGTTCGCTGCGTCATGCCCGACCATCGTGCGCACACCCAATGCACGCAAACGACGCGTCGCCGCGCTGTCGGCAAGGTCCGAGCCGGCCACCTCGTAACCCAGGTTCACCAGCACTTCGGCAATGCCGCTCATGCCGACCCCGCCAATTCCGACGAAATGAATATGTCTGACCTTGTGCTTCATGTTTTTTTCTCTACTACGAGCGCTTCGCAGGCATCCGCCACACTGACCGCCGCATCGGGCCGCGCGAGCGCACGTGCCCTGCCAGCCATCTCCGCCAGTTGTGCGCGATCCAGCTGCAACAGCAACTCCGCAAGTTTTTCCGCACTGCATTCGGGTTGCGGCAGCAGCACGCCCGCTTCACGTTCGCTGAGGAACCGGGCGTTATGCGTCTGGTGGTCATCCACCGCATGCGGGAACGGCACCAGCACACTCGCCACTCCGACGGCCGCCAGCTCCGCGACGGTAATCGCCCCCGAACGGCACAGCACGAGATCGGCGGCCGCATAGCGCTCTTGCATGTCATCAATGAATTCGAGCAGTTCGCCTTCAACACCAGCTTCGGCATACGCAGTGCGCAGCGCATCCAGGCTCATCCGTCCGGACTGATGCGTGACGCGCGGACGCGATGACGCCGGCATCTTCGCCAAGGCCTTGGGCACCACGTCGTTGAGCGCAAGCGCTCCGCGACTGCCGCCCACCACGAGCAGCGACAGCGCGCCTTCGCGCGCCGCAAAACGCTCCTCCGGCGGCGCAATGCGGGTGATTTCCCGACGCACCGGGTTGCCCACCCAACGGCTTTTTGGCAACGCGTCAGGGAAGCCGGTCAGCACGCAATCCGCCACCTTCGCGAGCACCCGATTGGCCAGCCCCGCAATTGAATTCTGTTCGTGCAACACCAATGGACGACCGGTGAGTGCCGCCATCATCCCGCCGGGGAAGCTGATGTAACCGCCCATGCCCAACACCACATCCGGCTTGACGCGCGAGAGCGCACGCCACGCCTGCCAGAAACCGGTCAGCAGGTTCAACGGCAATAACAGTTTGCGCATCACACCTTTGCCGCGCAGCGCGCCGAAACGAATCCATTCGCAGCGCCATCCGCGCGCCGGAACGATCGTCGCCTCCATGCCGTCCGGGTTGCCCAGCCAGGCAATCTCCCAGCCGCGCGCGGCCAATTCCTCTGCCACCGCAATGCCGGGATAAATGTGGCCGCCCGTGCCACCCGCCATGACCAGAAGTGTGCGCGGATTCATGCTCGACCTCCTCGCACGGCTTGTCCGTTTTGACTGCGCGCCGCCGCGAAAAAGCTTGCGGCGCTGCGTCGAAATCGCCAAATCATGCTCGACCCCCTCGCATGGGCGGTCTGTTTTGACTGCGCGCCGCCGCAGAAAAAGCTTGCGGCGCTACGTCGAAATCGCCAAATCATGCTCGACCTCCTCGCATGATTTGGCGATTTTCCCAATCCACCTTGAGCAGCAGCGCGAGCGCAAGACAGCTTGCGAGAATCGCGGAGCCGCCGAAGCTCATCAGTGGCAGGGTCAGGCCCTTGGTTGGCAGCAGTCCCATGTTGACGCCCATGTTGATGAAAGACTGCACGCCCAGCCACAGACCAATGCCCATCGCCACGAGGCCGGAGAAATAACGCTCGAGATTGATCGCTTCGCGTCCAATCGCGAACGCCCGCTGCACCAGCAATGCAAACAGCACGACGATCACGAACACGCCGACAAAACCGATTTCTTCGGCGATCACCGCGAGCAGGAAGTCGGTATGGGCTTCCGGCAGATAGAACAGCTTTTCAACGCTGCCGCCCAGCCCCACTCCGGACCAGCCGCCCCGTCCAAAGGCGATCAGCGCATGCGACAGCTGATAGCCCTTGTCGAAGGGGTCTTGCCACGGGTCCATGAAATTCAGCAGACGATCGCGCCGATAGGGCGACAACCACATCAGCAAACTCAGACCGACCGAGGCAACGCCGATCAGCAGGCAGAACACCCGCACGTTCATGCCACCCAGGAACAAAATGCCAAAGGCGGTTGCGCAGATCACCACGGTTGCGCCGAAATCCGGTTCCTGCAGCAGCAGCATGCCGATCAGCATCACGATGCCGGCCATCGGCATGAAACCGCGGCGGAAACTGCCCATGTCCGGGAGCTTGCGCACGGTGTAGTCGGCGGCATACAGCGCAACGAAGATTTTCATCAACTCGGAGGGCTGCAGATTCACCGGTCCAAGCGAAATCCAGCGTTGCGCGCCATTGACCGAACGCCCGATGCCCGGCACCAGAACGAGTATCAGCAAAATGATGCCGAACACGAACAGATACGGCGCAAGTTGCTGCCACAGCCGCATCGGCATGCGGAACGCAACCGCGCCCGCACCCAAGCCGATGCACAGGAAGACCGCATGACGCAGCAGGAAATAGTACGACTGGTTGCCCGTGAAACTGCTGCCCTCGGCCACCGCGATCGACGCCGAATACACCATCACCAGCCCGATCAGGATCAGCGCGGCGGCCGGCCACACCACCAGCGGATCAAGCTCTCGTGGCGTTTTCCCCGGAACCGCGAGCCGTCGCGCCGCACGCATGGCCACTACACTTCCGTGGTCGCGCGGCAGGGTGAACAATTCCCGCAGGGAGGCCAGGCGACTCATAGCGTCTGCACCTCCGGCAAGGTTCGCACCGCCGTGCCAAACACTTCGGCGCGATGAATATAGTTGTGGAACATGTCGAAACTGGCGCAGGCCGGCGACAGCAACACCGCGTCGCCCGCTTGCGCCAGCGCATTGGCGCGCTCGACCGCTGCCAGCAGGTTCTCCGCCCGCTCATGCGGCACTCCGCGTTGCGCCATCGCCGCGGCAATCGCCGGTGCGTCCTGTCCGATCAACACTACGGCGCGGGCATGACGTGCCGCGGCTTCGGCCAAGGGATAAAAATCCTGTCCTTTGGCATCGCCTCCGGCGATCAGCACCACCGGCCGACCGAGTCCTTCGAGCGCAGCAACCGCCGCGCCTACATTGGTGCCTTTCGAATCGTCGTAGAACAGCACCCCATCCGTGCGCCGTGCGATCGGCTCAACGCGGTGCGGCAGATTCCGAAACGTCTTCAAGGCGTCGATCATGCATTGCATCGAGGCATTCACCGCCGTGCCCAAGGCCAGTGCAGCCAACGCGTTGAGCGCATTGTGGTGGCCTGCAATCGGCATCTCGGACACCGCCAGCAGGCGCGTATCACCGTGCGCCAGCCACTTCTGACCCGCGTATTCCACGATGCCGAAATCCCCCGCTTGCGGAGCCGTCGCACCGAACCGGATGACGCGCCGCTGCGCGCACGCCATCGCGGCCACCCGCGCATCGTCCCGATTGATTACCTGTACGCCGTCACCCGCGTAAATGCCGGCCTTGATGCCGCCATACGCGGTCAGGTCGCCGTGACGGTCCAGATGGTCATTGCTGACATTGAGCACCACCGCCACGTCGGCACGGAAATCGCCCACATGCTCAAGCTGGAAACTGGACAGTTCAAGCACCCAGCATTGCGGCAGTGTCATTCCGGCTTCGAGCCGGTCACACAATTCCGCCAGCGCCGCCGGACTGATGTTGCCGACCGCCGTCGCATCGAAGCCGGCGCCGATCAGCAACGCCGTGGTCAGGGCCGTGGTGGTGCTTTTGCCATTGGTGCCGGTGATCGCAACGATCCGTGTCGATTCACGCGCATCCAGCGTTTCCAGCGCGGTGGCAAACAGCGCCATTTCACCGACCACCGGAATCCCGCGCTGCGCGGCGGCCGCCAGCAATGGATCGCGCGAATCCACGCCGGGGCTTTTCGCCACCAGATCCACACCCTCAAGCAACTCTTCCGAGAATGTCCCGCACACCACCTCTGCCGCAGGCACCGCGGCAGCAAGAACGGTGCGCAACGGCGCCTCCACCCGGCTGTCCGCCACGCGCAGGCGTGCGCCGACGCGCGCACACCAGCGCGTCATCGCAAGACCGGATTCACCGATCCCGAGCACCAACACGAGGCGATCGGCCAGATCTTTCATCGCAGCTTCAACGTCGACAGCCCGAACAGCACGAGCATGATGGTGATGATCCAAAAACGTACGACAACCTGGGTTTCCTTCCAGCCGCCCAGTTCGTAATGATGGTGCAGCGGCGCCATGCGGAAAATCCGCTTGCCGCCGGTCATCCGATAGCACGCAACCTGCACCATCACCGACAACGCCTCGGCGACGAACAGCCCGCCCATGATGAAAAGCACGATTTCCTGCCGCACGATGACCGCGATGGTGCCGAGCGCGGCGCCGAGCGCGAGCGCGCCGACATCGCCCATGAACACTTCCGCCGGATAGGCGTTGAACCACAGGAACCCCAGCCCCGCACCGCACAGCGCGCCGCAAAACACGGCCAATTCGCCCGCGCCGGAAATGTAGGGAACACCCAGATAGCCCGCGAACCCGGCATGCCCGGCGACGTAGGCAAAGACCGCCAGCGCGCCGGCCACCATCACCGTCGGCATGATGGCCAGGCCATCGAGTCCGTCGGTGAGATTCACCGCGTGGCTGGTGCCATTGATGACGAAATACGTCAGCACAACGAAGCCCGCCAAACCCAGCGGCAGCGCCACCGATTTGAAAAACGGCACGATCAGCTCGGTGTGCGCCGGCGTTTCTGCAGTCAAGCCCAGAAAAAGCGCCGCCAACAACGCGATCAGCGACGTCCACAGATACTTCCAGCGACTCGCCAAGCCTTTCGGGTCACGGTGCACCACCTTGCGCCAGTCATCCACCCAGCCCACTGCACCAAAGCCCAGCGTGACGAACAGCGTGACCCAGATGTAGGCATTCGACAGATCGCCCCACAACAACACCGTCACCCCGATCGCAACCAGAATCAGCGCGCCCCCCATGGTCGGCGTACCGGCCTTGATCAGATGCGATTGCGGCCCGTCATCCCGCACCGCCTGGCCGACTTTTTTGGCTGTCAGCCAGCGAATCACCGGCGGGCCGAAAATGAACGAAAACACCAACGCGGTGAGCGCCGCGAGCACGGTACGCAACGTGATATAGCCAAACACGTTCAGTGCGCGGATGTCCTGTCCCAGCCACAGGGCAAGCTCAAGTAGCATCCCAATCCCCTTTCGCGCCGGAAGCGGCTTCATCACGCATTCCGACGAGCGCATCAATGACCCGCTCCATGCGCATGAAGCGCGACCCCTTCACCAGTACCGTGGTGTGTTCCGAAAGCTGCGGCGCGAGCGCGGCAAGCAGCGCCTCGAGACTCTCGAAATGCCGCCCGCCTTCACCGAAATTTCGCGCCGCGAGTTCGCTCATGTCGCCCAGGGTCAACAGCACATCCACGCCGCGGCTTTTCGCGTAGCCGCCGATTTCGTCATGTACCTGGGCGCGGGTTTCCCCGACTTCCCCCATATCGCCGAGCACCAGGATCTGGCGCCCGGTCTGTGCCGCCAGCACGTCAATCGCAGCACGCACCGAATCGGGGTTGGCATTGTAGGTGTCGTCGATCAGCAAAGAGCCTTTCGGACCGGTAACTTTCTGCAAACGTCCGCGTTCGCCCTGGCAGGCCTCAAGCCCTGCAACCACGGCCTTGAATGGCGTCCCCGCAGCAAGACAGGCTGCCGCGGCGGCAAGCGCATTGCTTACGTTATGCCGACCCGGCATCTGCAAGGTGATCTCGGCATGGCCGGCAAAACATTCGAGCGTAAACCGTGCCTCAAGCCCGTGCAGCTGTGCGCATCCGCGCACGTCCGCACCACGCTCAAGACCGAACGTAAGCATGCGACGGCCCACCACCTGCCGGTGCCAGTGTTCGGCCTGCGCGTCGTCTTCATTGATGATCGCGATCGTCGAATCATCCGCGACATAAATGCTGCCCTTTTCGTGCGCGATCTCTTCCAGCGAGCCCATGCCTTCGAGATGGGCGCGCTGGGCATTCGTCACGATGGCCACCGTGGGGCGTGCAATGTCGGCAAGATAGCCAATTTCGCCCGGATGGTTCATACCCATTTCCACCACTGCAGCGCGATGGTGGGGGCGCAAGCCCAGCAAGGTCAGCGGCAAACCGATTTCATTGTTCAGATTGCCGGCGGTCGCGAGCACCGTAGTTTCAGCCGCGCCCTCCATGACCGCCTGAGCGCGCAAGATGGCGGCACACATTTCTTTCACTGAAGTCTTGCCGTTGCTGCCCGTCACGCCAATCACCGGCAGGGTGAAACGGGCGCGCCAATGGGCCGCCAGGCGCCCGAGCGCCTGTTTGGTATCTTCGACCACCACCACCGGCCCTGCGCTGATGTGTTCGGCTCCAGCCTGGTCGATCACGGCACCCACGGCACCCGCCTCGAGCGCCTCGGAAACGAAACGATGGGCGTCAAAACGTTCGCCGCGCAACGCCACGAACAACTGTCCTGCCTGCACGGCGCGGCTATCGGTGCCCACACATTCGAACGCGGCATCTTCGCCACGCAGATGCCCGTTGAGCACGGTTGCCAGTTCGCTCAGACGCATCATCATGTCGTGGGCACTCCGCGTTGTTTACGTTGTGCCAGCGCCCGGGCGGCCTGTTCCGCGTCAGAAAAAGGCAGATGCGTGCCATTGATCTCTTGATACAACTCGTGCCCCTTGCCGGCGATGACAATCACGTCGTCCAGCCCGGAGTCGGTAACCGCCTGATGAATGGCCGCAGCGCGGTCGAGTTCGCACTCGGCCGCTGCACCGGCTTCGGCAAGCACCATGTCGGCGATGTCTTGCGGCGCCTCACTGCGAGGATTGTCGTTGGTGACGATCGTGCGATCGGCCAGGCGCCCGGCAACTTCGCCCATCAGGGGACGCTTGCCCGGGTCACGCTCACCTCCGCAACCGAATACACATACCAGCCGCCCGCCACGTTCCCTGGCAGCGCCTCGCGCCGCCTCAAGCACTTTCGTCAGCGCATCCGGGGTGTGCGCATAATCGATGATCACCAGTGGTTCGCCCACGCCCCCGACCAACTGCATGCGCCCGGGCGGCGGCGAAACCTTGCTGACGGCGTATGCAGCCTCTTCCAGTTTCACGCCGCGCGCGCGCAATACACCGATCACCGCGAGGGCATTGGCCACATTGAATTCGCCCACCGCGGCAAGCGCCACTTCGGCCTCGTCGGCGTTTTCGCACACCGTGAAACGGATGCCCGACGGCACCACACCCAGCGGTTTCGCGCGCAACACTGGCGCGTCGCCGTATGTATCTGCACGCTGCGAACAAGCGATCAGGCGCTGACCGCGAGCCGTCAACCGGGCCGCCAGCGCAGCGCCGAACGCATCATCAATATTGATCACCGCGCAATCCAGACGCGGCCAGTCGAACAGCCGCTCCTTGGCTTCGGAGTAGGCCTCCATCGTGCGGTGGTATTCAAGATGGTCGCGACTCAGATTGGTGAACACCGCGACGTCAAAATCGACGCCGGCCACACGTTCCTGGTCCAGACCGATGGAAGACACTTCCACCGCCACGCCCGCCGCGCCACGCTCGGCCAGTTCCTTCAGCGTACGGTGCAGCAAGACTGCATCCGGCGTGGTATTGCCAAGCGTTTCGAGCTGATCCGGGAAACCTTTGCCGAGCGTGCCAATCACCCCGCAGGGCACGTCCAGCGCCCCCAGTGCCTGAGCGACCCAGCGACTCGTCGTCGTTTTGCCGTTGGTGCCGGTAATGCCAACCACCCACAAGTCTTCAGAAGGTTTGTCGTACAGTTCGTGGGCAATCCAGCCCGCCCTTGCACGCAGGTTTTCCACCTCGATCACCGGCACGCCACACTCGACCGGTGCGAGGCCATCGCCGCGTTCCCACAACACCGCAACGGCGCCGTTTGCCACGGCATCGGCAACATGTTTGCGCCCATCCCCCTTCGCGCCGGGCCAGGCAAAAAACACGTTGCCCGGCCGGATCGCGCGCGAATCCGCCGCGCCGCCACGCACTTCGGCTCCGGCGGTGCGCAGTTGCGCAATCAGATCAATGGCGTATTCGCGGTTCACATGCGTTCTCCCGCGACCGGGCCGTCCGCCAGATGCAGCGGCGCCAGCGGTGCATCCGGCGCGACGCCGAGCGAGCGCAACGCGCCCTCGGTGATGCGCGCAAATACCGGCGCAGCGACGACGCCACCGTAGTGCTTGCCCGCAGAGGGCTCATCGATCATCACCGCCACGACAATGCGCGGATTCGATACCGGCGCAAAGCCGATGAAAGACGCCATGTATTTATTCGCGTACTGCCCATCCACCAGCTTGTGCGCAGTACCGGTCTTGCCCGCGACGCGATATCCGGTAACGCTCGCGCGCTGCCCGGTGCCTTCCGGCCCGACTGCACGCTCAAGCATTTCGCGCACCATATAGACGGTTTCCGGTTTGAAAATCCGGCTGCTTTCGGTCGGCGGTGCGTCGCGCCTGAGGAGGGAAATCGGCAACAGATCGCCCTCGCGAGCAAACGCGAGGTAAGCGCGCGCCATATGCATCAGCGTTGTGGACAAGCCATGGCCGAAGGACATCGTCGCCTGTTCGATCGGCCGCCAGCGATCCGCCGAGCGCAACAGGCCATTCGCCGCGCCGGGAAAATCCAGCGCCAATCGACGTCCCATGCCAATACTGTCGAACAGCTCCCACATTGGCTCCGGCTCAAAATCCATCGCCATCTTGACCACGCCCACGTTGGAGGATTTCTGGATCACCTCCGACACCGTCAGCATGCCGCGGTCGCTCACGTCGGAAATGACCGCGCGTCCGATCCGGATCCGCCCATTATCGGTATCCACCTCGGTGTCCGGCAGAACGTGGCCGGCCTCGATCGCCATCGCCGCGATGAACGGTTTAACGGTCGAACCCGGCTCATGCAGATCCGTCAGCGCGCGGTTGCGCAACTGCGTACCCGACAAGCCGCTGCGGTTGTTGGGGTTGAACGTCGGTGCGTTAACCAGTGCCAACACTTCGCCGGTACGCACGTCGAGCACGACCGCCGAACCCGCCTTGGCACGATGTTCCTGCATTGCCTGTTTCAGCGCGGAATAGGCAATGAACTGGATCTGGTTGTCGATCGACAGCGCCAGATCCTCTCCGTCGCGCGGCGCGCGCAACAACTCGACATCCTCGATGATGCGCCCGCGGTTATCGCGAATCACCCGCCGCGCACCGGCCTCTCCGCGCAGAACGTCGTTGAACGCCCGCTCCATCCCCTCCTGACCGAGTTCATCGATATTGGTGAACCCCACCAGGTGGGCGGTGACCTCGCCAACCGGATAGAAACGCCGATAGGCCGGATCCTGATGGATGCCGGCCAATTTCATTTCCGCGATTTTACGTGCCCGCTCGGGTGAAACCTGGCGATGCAGATAAACGCGTGGGCGTTCACTCGCAAGGAGGCGATTGAGTCGTTCAACTTCCGTACCCAGCAATTCCGCCAGTTCCCGCGCTTCGGCGGGTTCAAGACGGGCGTCTTGCGGAATGGCCCAAATCGCGCGCACCGGCGAACTCACTGCAAGAACGTCGCCGTTACGATCGGTGATCCGGCCGCGCGTGGCGGGCACCGCCAAGGTGCGGGTATAACGCTGCTCGCCCTGCGCCTTCAGCATGTCGTCGTTAAAGCCTTGCAGCCACGCAGCGCGCGCGATCAGCGCCAGCGACCCAAGCAGAATCAGGCCCAGCACCAGCCGCGCACGCCAGCCTTCAAGACCGCGTTCGAGCAAGGGATTATGATTGAAGGTCACCAGGCGACGGATCGTCATAGTCCTTCTCCAACCACGACAATGCGCCCTGAGGACGGCTCGGCCAGGCCGATGCGCTCACGCGCAATGCCTTCAATGCGCGCCAGTGCGCCCTGCGTGCTGTGCTCCAGCTGGAGCTGCCCCCATTCGACTTCGAATTGGTGCGCACGCGCTTGTTCGCGTTCAAATTCGGTATACAGCTTGCGCGCCTGGTGTTGAGACGACACCACGCCCAGAGCACTGACGACCGCAGCGCAGGCAAGCAGCATCTCTACCCGCGTCATGCCACCACCCCGATGCGTTCGGCCACCCGCATCACCGCGCTGCGTGCCCGCGGGTTTGCGTCGACTTCCGCCTTGCCGGGCCGTTGGGCCCGACCCACGAGTCGCAAGCGCGGCTGCGGCAGTTCATGTGCGCGCAACGGCAGATTTTTCGGGCCGGTGTCCGGTCGTGCCTCGCCGCGCATGAAACGTTTGACGATTCGATCCTCGAGACTGTGAAAACTGATCACGACCAGACGGCCGCCTTCTACCAGCCGTTCCATCACGACGGGCAGAACCTGTTTCAGCTCCTCGAGCTCTTGATTGATGAAAATCCGTATAGCCTGAAAGCTCCGCGTCGCCGGATGCTGCCCCGGCTCGCGTGTACGGACCGTTTTTTCCACGATCGCGGCAAGTTGTCCAGTGGTCTCGACAGCCCCCCGCTCCCGAGCAGCTGCAAGCGCCTTTGCAATCGCATGAGCAAACCGTTCTTCGCCATAGCCTTTCAGCACCTCCCTGATTTCAGCCACTTCTGCATGGGCCAGCCATTGCGCGGCGGTCTGCCCGCGACTGGTATCCATGCGCATATCCAGTGGCGCATCAAAACGAAAACTCATGCCGCGCGACGGCTCGTCGAATTGCGGTGACGACACGCCCAGATCGAGCAGCACACCATCGACGCGCCCCACTCCGAGCGCATCCAGTTCTTCAGCCAGTTCCGAAAACGGCGCATGCACCAGCGTCAGACGCGAGTCGTCGATTGACTTGCCCGCTTCAATCGCGACCGGATCACGGTCAAACGCGATCAATCGTCCGTGCGGGCCAAGCTGCGCAAGAATCCGTCGGCTGTGTCCGCCGCGTCCAAACGTGCCATCGACATAGACGCCGTCGGGCTTCACCCCCAGCGCATCGACTGCCTCGGCGAGCAGGACCGTGACATGGTCACGCTCTGCGCCGCTCATAGCGCCAGACTCTCAAAACCCGGCGGCAAGGCATCACCGTCGAGCGCCTGCATGGCTTCCTGTTGCGCCAGCCAGCCGGCTTCAGACCACAGTTCGAAATGCGAGCCCTGCCCCACCAGCCAGACCTGTTTTTCCAATCCTGCCCACTGCCGCAACGACGGCGCGATCAATGCGCGGCCGGCGCTGTCGAGCGTTTCACACTGCGCGAAACCCACCAGCAAACGCTTGAGCGTAGCGGTGCGTTGATCCAGACCGGGCATCGCCGAGATCTGTTGCCGGATCGGCTCCCACGCAGCTTCTGGATAAACGAGCAGACAACGATGGGGATGGGCCGTGATGACGAGGGGCGCGCCGTCGGGAACGAGGGCGTCACGATGCCGCGAAGGGATCGCCATGCGGCCCTTCGCATCAACACTGAGCGCGGCGGCACCTTGGAACATCCCACCCCCCTGAGATCTGGACGGGCCAAACGGAAAACATCCACTCAGCCCCACTTTTTTCCACCCGGCCCCACTCTAGAGTAAAGAAATCCCTCGGTCAAGCCTCTTCAAGCGTCTTTTTCGTTGCTGCACAATGACTTACCATTTCCTTACAAACTCCGGGGAAATGCTGAAAAATCAACGTTCAACACTCGAAGGCGGAGAAAGAACCTCACCGACGCAGAGCACGTCAGCGAAATGTGTCGAAGCGTGGGGAAAATAAAAAACGGCCGCGCAATGTCTGCGCGACCGTTGGAAAAAATGGGAAGTTCGCCGATAAGCCGGGTTCTGTCGAGACACGAACAGCACGCCGTTCATGTCTGGGCAATCATTCCTCTAGGAGCCGCGTTACCACGGCCCTCCAGCAGCCTACCCGGGAGCAGCGCGAGCCACGCCATTACTCCCCTATTTGGCCTTGCCCCGGATGGGGTTTACCGTGCCGGTCCTGTTACCAGTCCCGCGGTGAGCTCTTACCTGACGTCGTTTTCACGTCGCCCGAAACCTTGCTCGCGCTCGGTTTCGCACCCTTTCACCCTTGCCTGTGCGGTCAGAGATGGCTTTCGCCCTCTCTGACACTGCCGCATACGCGACAGCCCCTTCATGCATCGGGCCGCCATCGGCGGTCTGCTCTCTGCTGCACTTTCCGTCGCCTCACGGCGCCCGGCCGTTAGCCGGCATCCTGCTCTGCGGGGCCCGGACTTTCCTCTCCGCGCAACAAGGCGCGCAGCGATTGCCTGGCGAACTTCCGCAATCATTATACGCTGCGCCCGACGCTTAATCGCCGGCAACGAAGACGGGCGCGCCGTCACGCAACAGGAAGGCGCCGACCCTGGCCCCCGGCAGTTCCGTGGAGGCATTCTTCCAATCCTGCACCGCGCAATGCTCGGTACTGACGAGATACCAGTGCGGCCCCTGATGCAACGCCCACAGGCGATTGCCGACGGCAAACACCTCGATCGGGGTCAGCGTCGTTTCATCCGGATAAATCGCGACCTTGCGCTGGCAATGCGGCAGTCGCGACACGACCAGAGACTGGTTGACCGTGCCGTCCCAGAAATACGGCTGCTCCCTCAGCAAGGAGACGGAGTGCTCCCGACTATCGACCATGAACGAGCTGGCGCTGTTTTCGCACGCCACAAGCAGCGGCACGCAGAACAGCAAACCCAGCCAGCGCACGCTCAGGCCGGCAGCATGCGCCACGGGAGCGTCTCGCCAGCGTGCAGCGGCACGACTTTTTTCCCGTCCACCCACGGATACGATTCCGGCACGGTCCATGATTCCCTCACCAACGTGATGCGCCCGGAATTCGGCGCGAGCCCATAAAACGCGGGGCCATTGAGGCTGGCAAAAGCCTCCAGCCGATCCAGCGCCCCCGCCCGTGCAAACACCTCAGCGTACAACTCGATACCGGCATGCGCCACATAGCACCCTGCGCAGCCGCAGGCGGATTCCTTGTCGTCCTGGGCGTGCGGCGCGGAATCCGTGCCGAGAAAGAAACGGGCATCACCCGAAGTCGCCGCCTCAACCAGCGCGCGACGGTGCTGCTCGCGCTTGAGCACGGGCAAGCAATAGTGATGGGGACGGATACCGCCGGCAAAAATCGCATTGCGATTCATCAACAGATGGTGCGGCGTGATGGTTGCGCCCACGTTACGTTCATGCGCCCGCACGAACTCGACCGCTGCGGAAGTCGTGATGTGCTCGAAAACGATGCGCAGATCCGGGAAACGACGCACCAGCGGTTCGAGCACACGTTCAATGTAGACGTGCTCCCGATCAAACACATCCACGTCGGCATCGGTCACCTCGCCGTGAACGCACAGCACCAGGCCGCGTTCCTGCATGCGCTCGAGCACCGGATACACCCCGGCAATGTCCGTCACGCCCGAATCGGAATTCGTCGTCGCGCCCGCCGGATACAGCTTCAGCGCAACCACGGCACCGCTGTCAGCCGCGCGGTCAATCTCTTCCGGCGCCATGTTGTCGGTCAGATACAAGGTCATCAGCGGCTGAAAGTCACTGCCTTCCGGCACCGCCGCAAGAATGCGTTCACGATAGGCCAACGCCTGTTCGGTGCTCACCACCGGCGGACGCAGATTGGGCATGATGATTGCACGGCCAAAACGCGCGGCAGTGTGCGGCACGACCGCCTCCAGCGCGTCACGCCCGTCGCGCACATGAAGGTGCCAGTCGTCAGGCCGGACAATGGTGATGCTTTGCATGAAAAAATCCTTCGGGTGAAGCGGAAACCTTATTCTGTCCCACTGTTCTTCAGTTCGAGCGCGCGCGCATACAAACGGTTGCGCGCCGCCCCGGTAATTTCGGCGGCGAGCTTGGCCGCGCTTTTCACCGGCAGTTCGGCGAGCAGCAGTGACAGCACATGCTCGGTCGCCGCATCCAGCCCCTCTGTACGGGGCGCGCCGGAAACCACCAGCACAAATTCGCCGCGTCGCCGATCCGCATCGGCATCCAACCAGGCGGGCAACGCTTCGAGCGGCATCCGGGCGCTCTGTTCATGCAGCTTGGTCAACTCACGCGCGACCACAATCTCACGCCCGCCTCCCAGCACGGCCAGCAAATCTTCCGCACATTCCACGATGCGGTGCGGAGATTCGTAGAATACCGACGCCACCGGACAGTCGACCAGCGCTTCCAGGGCGCTGCGCCGTGCCGCGGACTTGGGTGGCAAAAAACCAACAAAACGGAACCCCTCTTCGCCCAGCCCCGACACTGACAGCGCGGCAATTGCCGCACAGGGCCCCGGCACCGGCACAACCGGGAAGCCGGCCGCGCGCACTCGTGCCACGGCGCGCGCGCCCGGATCCGAGACGCCCGGCGTGCCGGCATCACTGATCAGCGCCACGTGACGCCCGGCCGCGAGTTCATCAATAAGCCGGGACGCCGCCTGCTGCTCATTATGCTCGTGCAACGCAATAAGTGGCGTACGCAGGTCATTTGCATCAAACAACCGGCGGCTGTGGCGCGTATCCTCGGCTGCAACCACATCCACCTGGGCCAGCACGCCCAATGCGCGCCGGCTCAGGTCGGCCAGATTACCGATCGGCGTGGCGACCACATACAATGACGGCGTACTGGAAAGAAAACTCGCGGGTTCGCGCATGAAGCACATCTTCGGAACAGGAAGAAGCCGCATTCTCGACCGTGGCCGGGACAACACGCAAGCTCGGGGCAACGCAGCCGAGCAACTTGCCGCGCGTTTTCTCACCCGCCAGGGGCTGATCACGCTGGCGCGCCAGGTCCGTTGCCGCCGTGGTGAAATCGATCTGATCTGTCAGGATCGCGACACGCTCGTCTTCGTCGAAGTCCGGTTGCGCACGCCGGGCCGTTTCGGCGATGCCGCCACCAGCATCACCCCGACCAAACAACGACGCATCATCGCGGCAGCACGTTGGTGGCTGGCCAACACCGGCCGCGCTCACGCCACCCGTCCAATGCGTTTTGACGCCGTACTCATGGATCGGCTCGACGAAGCCGCGATCATCTGGATTTGCGGCGCCTTTGAGACCGAT
Organism: Azoarcus sp.; assembly: GCA_035306825.1. Lineage (GTDB taxonomy): Bacteria > Pseudomonadota > Gammaproteobacteria > Burkholderiales > Rhodocyclaceae > Pseudazoarcus. The sequence goes on from DATGNI010000038.1 coordinate 25,791, forward strand.
TCATCGTAACGCGATGTAAAGCATCACACTGTCTACAAATACGCCCGGCATACTCTGACAAGCTTTTGACACGCATCCGGAAATCCTGCGATCTGCTAGACTTTCGCCCTCTCGACGACGCCTTTCGCGCATAGCCATGGACCTTAGTCAACGCATCACCCGCCAGTTCGAAGACAGCATCCGCGTCAAGCAAGATGCGCTCATCCGGCTCGCCGCTCCGATTGCCGAAGGGATCGAAGCGACCACCCAGTGTTTGCTCGACAACGGCAAAATCCTCGCTTGCGGCAACGGCGGTTCCGCCGCCGATGCGCAACACTTTGCTGCGGAGCTGGTCAATCGTTTCGAAATGGAGCGCCCGCCGCTCGCCGCAATCGCCCTGACGACCGACAGCTCGATCCTGACGTCGATCGCCAACGATTATGAGTACGTACAGATCTTCTCCAAGCAGATCCAGGCGCTCGGCCAACCGGGCGACGTTCTGCTGGCCATTTCGACGAGCGGCAATTCGCCCAACGTCATTGAGGCGATTCACGCCGCTCATGAACGCGACATGCGCGTCATCGCGCTGACCGGCAAAAACGGCGGTGAGATCACCGGATTGCTCAAGCCGACCGATGTTCATATCTGTGTCCCGTCCGATCGCACGGCCCGCATCCAGGAAGTTCATCTGGTCGTATTGCACTGTTTGTGTGACGGAATCGATTGTCTATTACTTGGAGTCGAGGAATGAAGCCGGAAAAACAAGCCCAACCGCAACGCCGCGCCCTGCTGCTCGCACTCACTGCCGGCGCCACCCTGCCCGCCTTGCAAGCCTGTGCCCCGCTCGTGGTTGGCGGCGCCGCCACCGGAGCCGCCATGGTCTATACGGACCGCCGCACCAGCGGCGCGTACGTCGAAGACGAAGGCATTGAGTGGAAAGCGCGCCGCGCCCTGAAGGAAGAACTCGGCAACGCCGCCAAGATTTCCGTGGTTTCGTACAACCGCAATGTGTTGCTGACCGGCCAGGTGCCGGACGAATCCATGCGCAAGCAGGCCGAAGACATCGTTTACCGCGTCGAACACGTCAACGGCGTTGCCAACGAACTTCAGGTAGCCGGCCGGGCAACGCTGACCGAACAGGGCAATGACGCAATGCTGACCTCCATGGTCAAGACCCGCCTGTTCGATTCGCCGGACGTAGCGGCCAATCTCATCAAGGTCGTCACTGAGCTGAACACGGTGTATTTGATGGGGCTGGTCACCCGCGCCGAAGCCGATGCCGCCACCGAAATCGCGCGCACCACGCGCAACGTACAGAAAGTGGTGCGCGTCTTCGAGATCATCTCCGATGAAGAGGCCGCCCGTCTGGATGTCGCAGCACGCAGCGATCCTCCCGAAAGCTGAGAAAACGCCACATCGCGCGGCGCGCCGCTCCTGAATCCTGCAATGCGACAGGTCAAGGAATGCGCGCCGCGCGCCATGATTTCACGACGTTTCAAAGGGCCAACGCACGCAACAAACGTTCGTGCACGCCGCCAAAACCGCCGTTGCTCATGACCAGCACATGGTCGCCCGGCTGTGCCGCGGCAACCACCGAGGCCACCAGCGCGTCGAGATCGACAAACACCCCGCCCACTCGCTCACCGAGTGGTTCGAGCGCTTCAGCAGCATCCCACTCCAGTCCGTTGGCATAGCAATACACTGCGTCCGCGCCGTTCAGGCTATGGGCCAGACGCGCCTTCATCACGCCCAGTTTCATGGTGTTCGAGCGCGGCTCGAGCACCGCGAGAATGCGTCCGGTCGAGCTCCGTCGGCGCAAGCCCTCAATGGTCAGTTCAATCGCGGTCGGGTGATGGGCAAAATCGTCATACACCGTCACTCCGCGAACCGTGCCGCGCGTTTCCATTCGGCGACGCACGCCGTGAAACTGTGCCAGCGCCTCGATCGCGACTTCCGGCGGAACGCCGACATGGCGCGCCGCAGCCACTGCCGCAACGGCGTTGTCGAGATTGTGACGCCCCGGCATCGGCATTTTTGTGCGCCCCAGAAATTTGCCGTTGAACGCAAACTCCGCCTCCCCTTCAGTCGGTGTTTCCACCGACCATTGGGCGCCACCAAAATATTCGATCTCGGACCAGCAACCACGCTCAAGCACGCGGCTCAGGCTGGCTTCAGTAGCGTTCGAAATGATCCGGCCCGAACGCGGCACCGTGCGCACGAAATGATGGAATTGCGTCTCGATGGCCGCCAGATCCGGAAAAATATCCGAATGGTCGAATTCCAGGTTATTCAGCACGGCGGTGCGTGGACGGTAATGCACGAACTTCGAGCGCTTGTCGCAAAAGGCGGTGTCGTATTCGTCCGCCTCGATGACGAAGAACGGCGTCTCGCCCAAGCGAGCCGAAATGCCGAAATTTCCCGGCACACCGCCGATCAGAAAGCCCGGTTTCAATCCGCCGCATTCCAGCATCCATGCAAGCATCGAGCTTGTGGTGGTTTTACCGTGCGTCCCCGCCACGGCAAGCACCCAGCGCCCCGCCAACACGTGCTCGGCCAGCCATTGGGGACCCGAGGTGTACGGCAGGCCGCGATCGAGAATCTCCTCAAGCAGCGGATTGCCCCGCGACACGGCATTGCCGACCACGAACAGATCCGCGCCGATTTCCGCCTGTTCGGCCTCGAAGCCCTCGATCAGACGGATCCCCTGCTCCTCCAGCTGGGTACTCATCGGCGGATAAACGTTCGCGTCGCATCCGGTCACGGTATGCCCGGCCGCGCGTGCGAGCAGCGCCACCCCACCCATGAACGTGCCGCAAATACCGAGAATGTGGATGTGCATGTGTTCTCCCAGAAAAGCTGCCCGTCCGTGTAGAATCGGCGCATTCTACCCGACGCATCGCGCGCAACTTCATTCCGCCCGACCATGCGCCATCCTACGCATACCTCCCGCAGCAGCCACCTTCGCCGAGAAATCGCGGCGCTCGCCGCCCGCCTGATGGCCGAAGATGGCATCAGCGACTTCGGTTTTGCCAAACGCAAAGCTGCGAAACAGCTCGGCCTGCCCGCAACCGAAGCATTGCCGAACAACAACGAAGTGGAAGCCGAGCTGCGCGCCTGGCATGCGCTCTATCAGGACGACGAACAGCCCGAACGCATCCGCGCGATGCGCGAAGCGGCGGTTGAAATCATGGCCCTGCTGGACGAATTTCATCCCTTTTTAACGGGCGGCGTGCTGGACGGCACCGCCGGACGCTATTCCGAGGTCGACATCGAGCTGTATCCGGAAAGCGCCAAAGACGTTGAAATTTTCATGCTCAACCACGGCACTGTCTACGAACATCGCGAAGCGCGCCGTTTGCAGAACAATGCGCCAGAGGCCATCCTGCTGTTCGAATGGGACGACATCCCGATACGCCTGGCAATTCACGAAACGCGCTCGCGCGCCCCGCGACCCGGCGTGGAACGCGCCCGCCGCAGCGCCGTCGAAACCCTGTTGGCAGAAGAAGACTCCTCCAAATGAACGCTGCACTGCGCATTTTCATCATCGTCATCGTCGCCATTACGGCTGCAGCCACCGGGCTCTACGTGAGTCAACGCAGCAGCGGCGCATCAAACACCGCTGTGACGGACGACGCCGCAGAACTTCTCTTGCGCACCACGCTGCCGGACACCCAGGGCACTGAGCAAACTCTTGAACAGTGGCGCGGAGACATCATCGTTGCCAACTTCTGGGCAACCTGGTGTCCTCCCTGCATCAAGGAAATTCCCGAATTCGCCGCGGTCAGCCGCAGCTACACAGATCAACCGGTCCAGTTCGTCGGCTTGGCGATCGACACGGCCGAAAATGTGCGCGATTTCCAGGAACAGTTCGACGTGCCGTACCCGCTTCTCGTGGGCGGTTCCGAAACCCTGCAACTTGCAAGCGATTTCGGCAATACCGCCCGTGCCCTGCCCTTTACCGTCATTGTTGACCGCGATGGCAGCGTCGCAGACATCACGCTGGGCACGCTGAACGAAGACGATCTCATCGAGCGCCTCGACAAGCTGCTCGGGCAATGATGCATTTGGCGCGGACTTTACTGGACATCAGGCAGCCAATTACGGCAAACTCCCTCGCATCATGAGCGCAAAACGCACGAAACAGTCAGACAGCCCCCCGCCGCCCAAAGGTCAGATTCTGGTACTGCACGGTCCCAATCTGAACCTTCTCGGCACGCGCGAGCCGGATTTTTACGGACGTACCACGCTGTCCGACATTCACACCGCCATGGAAGCCCGCGCTCAGGCGGCCGGGGTTCTGCTCGAATCGTTCCAGAGCAACCATGAAGGTCAACTCGTTGACCGCGTCCAGGCGGCTGCCACGGAAGGCATTGATTTCATCATCATCAACCCGGCCGCCTACACGCACACCAGCATCGCCTTGCGTGACGCACTGGCTGCGGTCGACATTCCGTACGTCGAGGTGCATCTGTCAAACGTGCACGCGCGCGAATCCTTCCGTCAGCATTCCTACTTTTCGGATAAGGCCATCGGTGTCCTCAGCGGATTGGGCTCCTACGGTTATCTCGCCGCACTCGAATTTGCGCTGTTGCGCCTCAGAAACAACTAAAAACCAATGCCGGCGGCGCCCTGGTCGCGTACGCCCCTCCCGGAGAAAAATATGGATTTGCGCAAGCTCAAGAAACTGATCGACCTCGTCGAGGCATCCGGCATCTCGGAACTCGAAATCACCGAGGGCGAAGAAAAGGTGCGTATCGCCAAGGCCTCTGCCACATCGCAGGGCACGATGAACTACGTCGCCGCACCAGCGCCGGCGCCGGCTCCTGCACCCGTCGCTGCCGCACCGGCGGCCGAGGCCCCGGAAGAAAACGCCTTGCCGGCCGGCCAGGTCATCAAGTCGCCGATGGTGGGCACGTTCTATCGCGCCTCTTCGCCGGGTTCCGCGCCGTTTACCGACGTTGGCCAGACCGTCAGCAATGGCGACACGGTGTGCCTGATCGAAGCAATGAAGCTGATGAATGAAATCGAATCCGATCTCAACGGCACGGTCAAAGCCATTCTGGTTGAAAACGGTCAGCCGGTCGAATTCGGCCAACCACTGTTCGTCATCGGCTGAGCGCCACAATGTTTGAAAAAATCCTGATTGCGAACCGCGGGGAAATCGCCCTCCGCATCCTGCGCGCGTGCCGCGAACTCGGCATTCGTACCGTCGCCGTGCATTCCGAAGCCGACATTGAAGCGAAATACGTCAAGCTCGCGGACGAATCGGTGTGCATCGGCCCCGCTTCCTCCAGCCAGAGCTATCTGTGCATTCCGGCGATCATCTCGGCGGCAGAAGTCACCGACGCCCAGGCCATTCATCCGGGCTATGGCTTTCTCGCCGAAAACGCCGACTTCGCCGAGCGCGTCGAACAATCCGGCTTCGTTTTCATCGGTCCAAAAGCTGAGACCATCCGTTTGATGGGCGACAAGGTCAGCGCCAAGGACGCCATGAAAGCGGCCGGCGTACCCTGCGTACCCGGCTCCGAGGGCGCGCTGCCGGAAGATCCCAAGGAAATCATCCGCATCGCACGCGAAATCGGCTATCCGGTGATCATCAAGGCTGCGGGCGGCGGCGGCGGACGTGGCATGCGCGTGGTGAACACCGAAGCGGCGCTGGTCAATGCGGTGACGATGACCCGGACCGAAGCGGATGCCGCCTTCGGCAACCCGACGGTGTACATGGAAAAGTTCCTCGAGAACCCGCGTCACATCGAAATCCAGGTGCTTGCCGACGAACACGGCAACGCCATCCATCTGGGCGAACGCGATTGCTCCATGCAACGCCGCCACCAGAAAGTCATCGAAGAAGCCCCTGCGCCGGGCCTTACGCGCGAGCAGATCGACGAGGTGGGATTGCGCTGCACCGACGCCTGCCGCCGTATCGGCTATCGCGGCGCGGGCACCTTCGAGTTCCTCTACGAAAACGGT
>DATGNI010000039.1:0-23261 GCA_035306825.1 Azoarcus sp.
GACGAAAGGCTGGCCAAGCAGCGTCACTTCCTTGAGGAATTTATTGACCGAGCCTTCAACCATTTTTTCGACGATATTGGCCGGCTTGCCGGATTCAGCGGCTTTTTCCTTCGCAATACGACGCTCGGTTTCGATCAATTCGTTCGGCACCTCGTCCGCCGTCAGCGCTCTCGGCTTGGCCGCTGCGATATGCATCGCGAGATCCTTGCCCAGCTCCGCTTCGCCGCCGACCACATCGATCAGCACACCGATCTTGGAGCCGCCGTGAATATAGGACTGCAGCGTGCCTTTGGCTTCAATGCGCGCAAAACGGCGCAAGGTCATGTTCTCGCCGATTTTCCCGACCAGCCCGGCGCGCACGGATTCGACCGTGCCTTCGCCCAGCGGCAGTTCGGACAGGGCCGCAACATCCGCCGGATTCTTCTCGGCAACCAGTTGCGCGCAGTCCGCTGCGAGCTTCAGGAATTCATCGTTCTTCGCAACAAAATCGGTCTCGGAGTTAATCTCGAGAATACTTCCCAGCTTGCCATCAGCGCTGATGTGGATTGCCACCACACCTTCCGCCGCGAGACGGGTTGCAGCCTTGCTCGCCTTATTGCCAAGCTTGACGCGGAGAATTTCCTCAGCTTTGGCCAGATCGCCATCCGCTTCGGTGAGTGCCTTTTTGCACTCCATCATCGGTGCGTCGGTTTTCACGCGCAACTCTTTCACCATGCCTGCGGTAATTGCCGCCATGCTGACTCCTGCTCTCTATATCTTTTCGGGATGGGTTCTATATCCGGCAGACCGGAAAAGGGCGGCTTCCGCCGCCCTTTCATCGATCAGGCCTCGTCGCTGGCCTCTTCAACCTCTTCTTCCTCGACCTCGATGAACTCGTCGCCTCCTTCGGCAACAATTTCCTGCAGGGCCGCGTTGCGACCTTGCAGCACCGCGTCCGCGGCACCACGCGCAAACAGACGAATCGCGCGCGAAGAGTCATCGTTACCCGGAATGACGTAATCGATGCCTTCCGGAGAGTGGTTGGTGTCCACCACGCCGATCAACGGAATACCGAGTTTCCGGGCTTCAGAGACGGCGATCTTGTGGAAACCGACGTCGATCACAAAGATCGCGTCAGGCAGACCATTCATGTCCTTGATGCCGCCGAGGCTGTTTTGCAGCTTCTCAAGCTCACGCGAAGCCATCAGGCCTTCTTTCTTCGTCAGCTTCTCGAGCGTGCCGTCCTCGAGCATGACTTCCATTTCCTTCAGGCGCTTGATCGACTGCTTGACCGTCTTGAAGTTGGTCAGCATGCCGCCGAGCCAGCGCTCATTGACGTACGGCATGCCGGCGCGGGCGCCTTCTTCGGCGATGATTTCACGCGCCTGACGCTTGGTGCCGACGAGCAAAACAGTGCCGCCATTGGCCGACAGCTGACGCACGTACTCCATGGCCTCAGCGTACTTGACCATGGTTTTTTCGAGGTTGACGATATGGATCTTGTTGCGCTGGCCGAAAATATACTGCGCCATGCGCGGGTTCCAGAAACGGGTCTGGTGGCCGAAGTGCACGCCAGCTTCAAGCATCTGGCGCATTGTGACTGAAGACATCTGAATACTCCTAGGGTTGGGCCTCCGCCCGATGTCGTTCCTGTCGCTCCCCGCACTGTGCATTCATTGATGTACAGAAACGGACCCTGGAGGCAGGTCACCGGACGTGTGTATTTCGACCGCAAAGGCGACCGAGCCCCGGATTATAGCGGGGGCAAGCCCAATCACTCAAGGCTTTTGCCTCACTTATCACCACTTGCCACGAAGATGCGCGATTGCTGCAACGCTCCGCTTGCGCTACCTTTCCATCTTTGGCCTTGCAGTTAACGACCCTTCCTTGCCGCAACGGAATTGTCTCGCACCGCCTTTTCAATCCGACCTCAAGCGCGACACAGCCTCCTCATTTGCACATGAACATCAAGATCAAAACCCCCGAAGAAATCGAGAAAATGCGCATCGCCTGCCGCCTCGGCGCCGAAGTGCTCGACTACATCACCCCGTTCGTCAAGCCCGGCGTAACCACCGGCGAGCTCGATCGTCTGTGTCATGAATACATGGTCAATGTGCAAGGCACCGTCCCCGCCACGCTCAACTACGCCCCGCCGGGCTACACCCCCTTCCCCAAATCCATGTGCACCTCGATCAACCACCAGGTCTGCCACGGCATTCCCGGCGACAAGGTGTTGAAAAAGGGGGACAGCATGAATATTGACATCACCGTCATCAAGGACGGTTGGTACGGCGACAACAGTCGCATGTTTCTGGTGGGCGGTGAACAGGCGGCCAGCATTCAGGCGCGACGTTTGAGTCACGTCACCTATGAGTGCATGTGGCTTGGCATCAACGCCGTACGCCCCGGCGCGCGTCTGGGCGACATCGGCCACGCCATTCAGCGTCACGCCGAAGCCAACGGCTTTTCGGTCGTACGTGAATTCTGCGGTCACGGCGTCGGCGAAAACTTCCACGAAGAACCGCAAGTACTGCATTACGGTCGCCCCGGCACCGGCGCGGAACTGAAACCGGGCATGATCTTCACCATTGAGCCGATGATCAACGCCGGCAAGGCCGCCATTACCGAACTGTCTGACGGCTGGACCATCGTCACCAAGGATCGCAGCCTGTCCGCACAGTGGGAACACACCGTTCTCGTCACCGAAGACGGCTACGAAGTGCTCACGGTTTCCGCCGGCACGCCGCCGCCGCCCGAGATTATCGGCCAGCACACCCCCGCCTGAAGAGCTGTCCCCACGCCTCACAGCGTCGCAACAACTCAGCGCTGTCCGGCGGCTTCAACGCCGCGGCGCGCCGAGTTGTCGGTTTCATTCAAGAATCCGGCTCACGCGCGCTACATACCCCGTTGCCGGGTGACGTTTCTCCGTTACGATAATGGTCGCGGCATTGATCGATGTCCCGTAACGCCTTCGTGCACATGAGAACCCGTCACCATGCTCCACGGCCCGCTCACCGAAACTCCACGCACTCCTCTTCTGGGGACGATTCGCAGTCGCCTTGAAAATGGCTGCGAACAATTGCGCACAGACTATGAAAATGGGCTGTCCGGCAGCGCCTTGCTGCGCGGCCGCAGTCGCCTTGTCGACGAAGCGATTGAAGCATTAGTAGAACTTCTCCATCTGCCGTCCCACATCGCCATTGTGGCCGTTGGCGGCTATGGGCGCGGTGAGCTTTTCCCGCATTCTGATGTCGACCTGATGCTGCTGCTCGAGCAGCCCCCGCAGGGCGAAACCGCCACCCGCATTACTGATTTTGTCAGCACATTATGGGATATCGGTCTTGAGATCGGCCTCAGCACGCGCACGGTCGAAGAATGTCTCGCCCTCGCGCGCGACGACATCACGATCCAGACCAATCTGCTCGAAGCGCGTCTGGTTTGCGGCAATGCGGCCCTGTTCGAGGATTGGCATGCGCGCTACCGCGAGGCGCTCGACGCCCGCGCCTTTTTCCAGGCCAAAACGCTCGAGCAACGCCGCCGCCATGCGCACTACCAGGACACCCCCTACGCGCTCGAACCCAACTGCAAGGAAAGCCCGGGCGGCTTGCGTGATTTGCAGATGCTCGGCTGGATCGCCCGTGCTGCCGACTTTGGCAACGACTGGCGCGATTTTGTGCGTCAACGTCTGATTACCGGCGCCGAAGCGCGCGAATTGCGCAATATCGAACGCTTCCTGCAGCATGTACGCATCCGCCTGCATTATTTATCGAAACGCGCTGAAGACCGCGTGCTGTTCGATTACCAGGAAAGCCTCGCCAAAGCGCTCGGCTATGCCGCCGCCACCGGCAAGCGCGCCTCAGAAGTGATGATGCAGCGCTATTACGTGACGGCGAAGAAGGTGACGCAGATCAACACCGTGTTGCTGCAGAATTTCGCCAATGAACTTTTCCCGGAACGCATCGGCACAGCCCGCCCGATCAACGAACGTTTCCGTGCCGTCGGCGACCTGCTCGACATCGTCGACGAACAGGTGTTCGAACGCGAACCCAGCGCCCTGCTCGAAAGCTTCCTGCTCATGCAGCAGCATCCTGAACTCAACGGCATGACTGCCCGCACGCTGCGTCGCCTTTGGGTCGGCCGGCGGCTGATCAACGCGCGTTTTCGTGCAGAGCCGAAACACCAGCAACTTTTCCTGTCCATCCTCCAGCAGCCACGCGACACCGTGCGCGAGCTGCGACGGATGAACCAGTACGGCATTCTCGGCCGTTATCTGCCCGCCTGGCATCGCATCGTCGGCCAGATGCAGCACGATCTGTTTCACGTCTATACCGTCGATCAACACATCCTGATGGTGCTGCGTAATGTGCGTTTCTTCCAAAAGGAAAAGCACGAACACGAGTACCCGCTGATGTCCAAACTGATGGCCGGTTTCGAACGGCCGTGGCTGCTTTTGATCGCCGCCCTGTTCCACGACATCGCAAAGGGCCGCGGCGGCGACCATTCAAAACTCGGCATGGACGATGTGCGTGACTTCGCCACACGTCACGCGCTCACCAAAGAAGATACGGAACTCATCACCTGGCTCGTTGAACACCATTTGACGATGCCCTATGTCGCACAAAAACAAGACACGTCCGACCCGGAAGTGATACAACGCTTCGCCAACATCGTGCAGACCGAACGGCGCCTCATCGCGCTGTATTTGCTGACGCACGCCGACATTCGCGGAACCAGCCCGAAGGTATGGAACGGCTGGCGCGCCAAACTGCTCGAAGATCTCTTTCTTTCCACCCAACGCCTGTTGCGCGGCGCCACCCCGCAACAGGCGTTGGGACTGGATCAGCGCAAGGACGACGCACGCATTTTGCTCCGTCAGCACGGTCTGCGCGAAGGCGCGGAACAAGCGTTGTGGCAACACCTCGACGCGGTCTACTTCATGCGCAACCCGGCGGAAGACATCGCCTGGCACACACGTTTGCTCCATCATCGCCCAGACAGCCCGACGCCGGTCGTCGAGGCTCGCGTGAGCCATGAATACGAAGGGATCCAGGTGATGATTTTCACGCCGGACCGCAAGGATCTGTTCGTACAGCTGACGGGGTTTTTTGGCAGCCTCGGCTTCTGGATCGTTGAAGCCAAGGTGCACACCACGCATCACGGTTATGCGCTCGACACCTTCGTGCTGCAAGGTTCGGAGACGCACAATCGCCACGTGGTCTCCTTGATCGAGCACGAACTCGTCACGCATCTGCTCTCGGATCAACCGCCCAGACGTCCCGGCAACAGTCGCTTGTCACGCCAGGTGAAATATTTTCCGCTCTCCCCCAGCATCCGTTTTCAGCAAGATGAGGCGGGCGAACATCACATCCTGTCGATCGTTGCCACGGATCGCCCCGGCGCATTGTTTTCGATCGCCGAAATTCTTGCTCAGAACGATATCGTCGTGCATACCGCAAAAATTTCGACGCTCGGAGAGCGCATTGAAGACAGCTTTCTGCTGTCAGGCTCCGCCCTGCAAGACGATAAACGCGTGCTGCGGATCGAACAGACGCTGGAAGACGCGTTGCGCGTATGAACGGCACGCCAGGGCGGCGTTTAGCCTTTCATCTGGCACGGTTCGTCACGCTTCATCTTCCGCTTCGATCCAGCGCACGCGCCCTTGTCCTGCCTCTTCCAGCCGCGCCAGCAAGGGCGGCAGATCATCTTCGGGCAGCGTAAACCTCAACTCCACCGCCGCCGCATGTACCGCCTCGTCGAGCGTGGCGTGCGCAGCAGCCAGCTCCCGTCGAAACACGCCTTCCAGTTCATACGGAATCTCGCAACGCAGGCTACGATTGCTGCGCAGCTCGATCTTGTGAGCATCGGTCAGCGCCTGTGCGACTGCGCCGGCATATGCTCTCACCAGTCCTCCCGCGCCCAGCTTCACGCCGCCGAAATAACGCACCACGGTTGCCAACACCCCATCCAATTCATGATGCATCAACACCCGCAACATCGGCAGGCCCGCCGTGCCGCCCGGTTCGCCATCATCATTGGCCGCTGATTTCCCGCCCGCAAGCAGCGCCCAACACACATGCCTCGCAGCCGGATGTTCTGCTCGCAGTTCAGCCACCCGGGCGGTCGCCGCCTCACGACTGGCCATGGGCTCGACGCAAGCAATGAAACGACTTTTCTTGATCAGCAGTTCACTGCGCACCGCAGTTTCAAGCGTCAGCGCCATATCAACCGAGGTGGCAACGCGCCAGATGCAGTGCAGACAGTGTCTTGCCGTCGGTCAAGCGCCCGTCGCGAATGGCCTGCTCGATTTCTTCCGGGCTCATCGCCAACACCTCGAGAAACTCCCCCTCATCCAGCGCACGCCCGCCCGCCGTCAGGCCCCGCGCAAGGAACACCTCAATGCGCTCGTCGGAATAGCCAATGCAGAGATGCAAAACGCCAAGATACTGCCATTCCCGCGCGGTAAAGCCCGTTTCCTCACGCAATTCGCGCTTGGCACACTCCAGAATATCCTCGCCCGGATCGATCTTTCCCGCCGGCAGTTCAAGAAACACCTGCCCGACCGGGTAACGGAATTGGCGCTCAAGCACCATGCGACCGTCGTCATGCAAAGCAATGATGGTTACCGCCCCCGGATGACGGATATATTCACGCACGGCCTGCTTGCCATCGGGCAGCTTCACCTGATCGCGGCGCACGTCGAGCAATACCCCCCGAAACACCTGCTCCGATGAAAGCGTGTGCTCGGTAAGATCTTTTTCATCTTGCTGACTCATCTGACCCTCTCCGTAAAGACACGGCACGCATCCGTGCGCGGGAAAGAAAATGCCCGCTTATGCGGGCATTGAACAATCAGTATGCTAACACGTCGTTTTTCAGCGAGCGTCGCGGCAGCCTTCACCTTTAGTGGCATTCACGATGTCAGACACTGATGGCGGCGCCAGAAACGTATGCTCTGACCACTCATCGTTTGCATATCACGTAAACGTTTCAAACAGATGGAATCAAAAAAACCCGCACAACGCTGCTAAAGCGTTATGCGGGTTTTTGTATTGCATCACGGTCTGGGAATGACCTTGATTGTATGTTCTGGTGCCGACGATGAGACTCGAACTCATACGGCTTGCGCCACTACCCCCTCAAGATAGCGTGTCTACCAATTCCACCACGTCGGCACTGCTTTGCGAAGAACGCGAATTATACGGGTTTCGCCGCTCCTTGCAACACTTTGCGTTCAGTTGGCCGGCGCCGGCGGCACGTCTTGCGTGGGTTCCGGAACACTCGCCGGTGCAGCCGGGACTTCATTGTTGAGCAAGACCGGCACTTCACCGTCCATTACGCTTGTCGGCGTCTCGGCGGGCGTATTCGCAATCCAGGCCAGGCTCAGGCTGGTGATGAAAAATACCGTGGCCAACACGGCAGTCGTACGGCTCAGGAAGTTGGCCGAACCGGAGGAGCCGAATACGCTACCGGCTCCGCCGCCTCCACCACCTCCACCGCCTCCAAAGGCGGCCCCGGCGTCAGCACCTTTACCATGCTGCATCAACACCAGGCCAATGACACCGAGGCCCACCAGCACGTGTATGGTCAGCACCACCGAAAACAGGTAATTACCCATGCGCTTGCTACGCTCCTTCTGAAAACCTATTGATGTTTCGTTGCAGCGGCGGCCGTACAGATTGCGATGAAATCATCCGCAATCAGCGAAGCCCCGCCGATCAAACCGCCGTCGCATTCCGCCAGCGCAAAAAGTTCGCGGGCGTTATCGACCTTGACACTGCCGCCATACAGCACCGGAGTGCGTTGCGGCTGGGCGCTGCGCTGACCGATCCAAGTACGGATCAGGCCGAGCACCTCGCTTACTTGCTGCGTTGTGGCGGACCGGCCGGTGCCGATCGCCCATACCGGTTCGTAGGCAATCACGATGCGCTCCATATCCACCTTGCCGTCCAAGGCGTCAAGTTGGCGCGTGACCACTTCCGCGACCTGCCCTGCATCGCGTTCTTCAAGCGATTCGCCCACACATACAATGGGCGTTAATCCGGCCGCCCTTGCGCGTGCGGCCTTGTCTGCAATGTCTGCGTCGGTTTCGCCGCACAAGGCGCGACGTTCGGAATGCCCGACAATCACATGGCTTGCGCCCAGTTCGACCAGCATTTCCGCGCTCACCTGACCGGTGTAGGCGCCGTCAGAAAAAGCGCTGACGTCTTGCGCACCGAGTTTCAATCCGGAATCAGACAGAATCTCCCCGCCTTGGGCGAGATATGGAAACGGCACGCAGAGAACGGAAAGCACATTCTCCGGCAAACGCGCCAGAATGGCCTGCATCAACTCGCGGTTGTCCGCAAGGCGACCATTCATTTTCCAGTTGGCGACAACAATCTTGGGCATGTGGCGGCGGCGAAATAGACTATTCTAGCGCGCTGTCAGTTGTCACGCCAAGTTTGTTCGACGGCCGATGCCGGGGGGATGAAATCAGGGCACCGTCGATCCGGCCATTTTGCCTGAAAAGCAGTCAAGATGCCGCAGAGTTGGGCCCATGCCGTACGTTTCGGGTGATGTCCAAACCTGCAGGCTCGTTTGCAACGATGCCGTCCCGAGGTTGATCCCAAGCGGGAGAACAGATGGTTTCAACGCCCTCCCGCCCACTCCCGGTTCAATCCGATCATTCAGCTGTATTGGGCAGGATCAATCCAAAAAAACATCCGACCCAGGGGGCTTCAGCCGGGGTCAGCCGAAACGGCCGGTGATGTAATCCTCTGTGCGCGATTCCCGCGGACGCGTGAAGAGCTCGGTGGTGGGGCCGATTTCGACCAAATCGCCCATGTGAAAAAACGCGGTACGGTCTGAAATGCGTGCGGCCTGCTGCATGTTGTGGGTGACCACCACGATCGTGTAATGACTCGACAGTTCTTCAATCAACTGCTCGATCTTGCTCGTGGCGATCGGGTCGAGCGCCGAGCATGGCTCATCCATCAGAATCACTTCGGGGCTGACCGCGATGGTGCGGGCAATACACAGACGTTGCTGCTGGCCGCCGGACAACCCCGTGCCGGGCTGATCCAGACGGTCTTTCACCTCATCCCACAAGCCGGCGCGGCGCAGGCTTTTCTCCACCACATCATTGAGTTCGGACTTGGATTTGGTCAAGCCATGCAGACGCGGACCGTAGGCGATGTTTTCGTAAATCGATTTCGGAAACGGGTTCGGTTTCTGAAACACCATGCCGACTTCCGCACGCAGCAGCACCGGATCCAGGGATGGATCATAGATTTCTTCGTCATCCAACCGAATACTGCCCGTGACGCGGCAACCGTCAATCGTGTCATTCATGCGGTTGAAGCAGCGCAGGAAGGTTGATTTGCCACAGCCGGACGGGCCAATAAAGGCGATAACCTCATGCTCGTTGATATCCAGATCAACGCCGTGCAGGGCTTCGTTGTCACCGTAGAACACCCGTACATCCTTGGCGCTGAGCTTGATTTTCTTTTGCTCGGAGGCCGAGACATCCTTATTTTTCTGCTTTTTATCAAACATCGACGGATTTTCCAGCTTCATGGTTACCACCTTCTTTCCAGTTTCTTGCGCAGGAATACGGCCAGGGCGTTCATGCTCAGCATCAGCGCGAGCAACACCATGATCGCAGCGGAGGTACGCGCTTCGAAAAAATTGCGCAGCTCATTACCCTGCCAAAGATAAATTTGCACGGGCAGCGCCGTCGCTTGATCCAGCGGCGAGGCTGGGACTGCCGAGACGAAAGCATTCATACCGATCAACAACAGGGGCGCCGTTTCACCGATCGCTTGAGCGATGCCGATGATCGCACCCGTCAGGATGCCCGGCAGCGCCAGCGGCAGAACATGTTGAAAGACCGTCTGCACCTTCGAGGCGCCGATACTTAACGCAGCCTGACGAATCGATGGCGGAATCGCTTTCAGCGCCGAACGCGTGGCAATGATTACGGTGGGTAGCGTCATCAGCGACAACACCAGCCCGCCAACGGCCGGCGCCGACATCGGCATGTGAAACCAGTTGATGAACACGGCCGCGCCAAGCAAACCGAAGATGATCGACGGCACTGCCGCGAGATTGTTGATGTTCACCTCGATTGCATCGACAAAACGGTTTCGTGGCGCGAACTCTTCGAGGTAAATGGCGCTGGCCACCCCGATCGGCACCGCCAACAGCAGCACGATGAGCATCATGTAGATGGAGCCCATGAAGGCGCCGGCCAGCCCGGCCGAAGCCAGCGAGCTGCGCGAATCCGCATTCAGGAACAACGCGGTGCTGAACTTCATGTCGATTACGCCGCGCTCATACAAATCATCTGCCCAGGCACGCACTTCAGGCGGTAATTGTTGTTGGCGATCAGGCAGACTGCGATCGATATTGCCCTTGAGCCAGACGTCCACGTTGGCATCGGCGAGCAATTTCACCGTTTTCGTATTGCCGATCAGGTCTGGATCTTCGGCCACCATGTCGCGCAGCGCGTAACGCTCCCCGCTTGTCACCAGGGAGCGCAGACGTGATCGGCTGCGTCCCGATTCCGCGGCTTCAGGCACATGCTGCAACAACGCCTGCTCGATGATCCTGTTCCAGTTCACCAGCCCCAGCTGCGACAACCAGGCGAGTTCCCGCTCGCGGAACTCCGACGGCGACTCACCCATGCGCAGGACCGGACGCTCATCGATCTGGATCACTTCGGGATCGAAAAACACCTCGGTTTCAATGGTGGCCTGCCAGAATGCCGGCAACCCTTTCGCAAAGATCGACACGAACAATAGCGCGACCATCAACAGCCCTGCCGACGCGGCGAACATACCGGTGAGACGGAAACGACGTTCTCGCGCATGACGCTTTCTCAGCGAATGCTCGATCTGCGCACGACGCGTGTTTTTGACGGTGTCGTTCATTGGCCCTGAATTCAGGTTGGGAAAGGGTGTGCTCATTCGTATTGCTCTCGATATTTACGCACGATGTACAGCGCGAACACGTTGAGCATCAAAGTGATCACGAAAAGCGTGAGACCGAGCGCGAACGCCACCAGCGACTGCGGACTGGCGAAATCCTGATCGCCCGTGAGCTGGTTGACGATGGTGACCGTTACGGTGGACACCGCTTCGAACGGATTGGCGTGCAACACCGGGCTGTTGCCGGCGGCGAGCACCACAATCATGGTTTCGCCAATCGCGCGGCTTGCAGCGAGCAAAAAAGCGCCCACGATGCCCGGCAGTGCCGCAGGCAACACAACCCGGCGGATGGTCTCCGAACGAGTGGCGCCCAAGCCCAGCGAGCCGTCGCGCATGGTCTTCGGCACCTGCGTGATGATGTCGTCAGAGAGCGAAGAGACGAAGGGCACGATCATGATGCCCATCACCACGCCGGCGGTCAGCGCGCTGGTTGCGCGAATTTCGATGCCCAGCGACTGGCCCAGGTCGTAGAAGAACGGGCCGACCGTCACGAGCGCAAAAAACCCGTACACGATGGTCGGAATGCCCGCGAGCACTTCGATCATCGGTTTGGCAAAGGAACGGAACCAGCCGGGGGCGTATTCAGCCAGATAAATAGCCGTCATCAAGCCGACCGGCACGGCAATCAGCAGCGCGATCAAGCTGACCATTGTGGTGCCCCACAACAGGGGCAACAGACCGAACTGCCCCTGCTCTCCCGAGCCGACCGTATCAAAACGCGGGTTCCAGACGGTGCCGAAAAAGAAATCGGCCGGAGAAATGAAACTGAAAAAATGAATGGCTTCGCTGAGCATCGAAAGAACAATGCCCAGCGTGGTCAGAATCGCAATCGTCGAACAAATGATGAGCAGCGCTCGAATGACGACCTCGACCTGATTGCGCGCACGTACCTGGGGCGCGATCTTGCCGCCGGCATACACCAGACCCGCGACGGACAACGCGGCCAGCACGGCGACCATCGCCATCCGTCCAACGGACTGGAGGTGCGACAGGTGCTCTGCGGCGGAAAGCTCGGCGGCGGAAATTTCACCCGAAACCCCCAGACCGGCGGCGAGCGTTTGCACGCGCCGCATGAAAATCTGCGTTTCCTGCGCGCCCATCGAGGCCAGCTCGGCAGGCAGCTGGCCAATCACCAGCATGCGAATAATGGAAGGCTCGAACAGCAGCCATAAAACGAACACGGTGCAGGCCGGAATCCCGCACCAGAGTGCAACCAGCATTCCGTAGTAGCCTGGTCGCGAGTGCATGCGCGCGGGGCCGTAGGTGGCCACTTTCCGACTGCGCAGCAGACCGAACTGATAAGCGAAAGCCGTCAGCATCAACAGCGCGGCGACTACGATCCAGTTGCTCATCCAGATTTCACTCAATATGACGTAAAACGACAAACCGCGAGGGCATCAGCCCTCGCGGCATCCGTCGTACAGGCTTACTCGGCGCGCGCCGCGAGTACCGTTTTGCCGTTCTTGATGGTGGCAACAACAGCTTCGCGCTCTTCGTCGCTCAGCGGGATCAGGCCAGCCTCTTCCAGCGGGCTGCCAAAACCGGAGATTTGCTCGCTGAGGAAGAACTCGGCGTACTCCTGCAGACCCGGAATCAGGCCGATGTGCTCACCCTTGATGTAGAAGAAGAGCGGACGCGAGACCGGATACTCACCGGAGCCGATGGTTTCGAGATTCGGGGTTACGCCGTCCATCGTTGCAACCTGGAGGCGGTCACGGTTTTGCTCGTAGAAGCTCAGTCCGAACACACCGACCGAATCCGGCTGGGCATCCAGGCGGGTCAGGGTTTCGGTGTAGTCACCGGCGATTTCAACAATGCGACCATCGCCACGCAGCGTGTTGCACGCCTGCGTCTTGGCATCTTTTTCCATCTCGGCAATCGCTTCAATGGATTCGCAACCAACGCTCAGCACTTTCTCTTCGAAAACTTCACGCGTACCGTGGTTGGAAGCCGGGATCACCAGGTTGATTTCCTGATCCGGCAGCGAGCTGTCGATCTGGCTCCAACGCGTATAGGGGTTATCGACCATCTTGCCGTCTTGCGGCAATTTTTCGGCGGCTGCCTGGAAGACATGCTCCGGCTTCAGAGCGAACTTGCCTTTCTCGGCGCTCGAAGCAAAGACGATGCCGTCATAACCGAATTGAACTTCGATGATCTTCTCGACGCCCGCTTCTTTACAGTTCGCGATTTCACCGTCACGGATCGCACGTGAAGCGTTCGCGATATCGATGGTGTTGGCACCGACGCCTTGGCAAAACTGGCGCAGACCGCCACCCGAACCGCCGGAACCGACCACCGGTGCCGGGTACTGCGCGAACGCGTTGCCGAACTCTTCAGCCACGATGCTGGCGAACGGAAGTACGGTAGAGGAGCCTGCGATCTGCACGTTGTCACGGGCAGCGGCAGAAGTCGTCACACCCATGGTCATTACAGCAGCGGTTGCCACGCAAAGAGCTTTGAGTTTGAAGGTCATAATTCCACTTCCTTGGTTGCGTTAAGAGTGGCCCTTGAGGGCTCAACAGTTGGAAACCGCCCACTGGGGTTCCCATCGCAACGAAGTATCGACCTTCAATATTTCATCCGTGTGACAGTAAGAAATTTTTCATCCGACGCCTGCGCGTTGCGGCGATCGCAGGCGAGATCGCGCCACGGGCGCGCCACGACGGCCATGCAGGCCATCACTCCCGCCCATGCAGCCGCCCTTCCCGGCAGACCGTTACGCCACCGCGTTCCCGATCGCATCGGCAATATTCTGCGCGAGACGATCCACCACGACGCTGTCGCGCCCTTCCACCATTACGCGTAGCAACGGTTCGGTGCCCGACGGGCGCAACAATACCCGGCCCGTGTCGCCCAACGCGTCTTCGGCAGCGCGTTGCGCTTCGACAATCCCCTTGTCGTCTTGCCAGTTGAAGCCGCTCGGCAAAGGGACGTTGATAAGGCGTTGAGGGTAGAAAACCAGATCGGCAACGGCCTCGGCCAGTGTTTGCCCACTTCGCAGCAGCGCGCAAAGCACCTGAAGCGAAGAGACGATGCCGTCACCCGTGGTGTGGCAATCCAGACAGATGATATGGCCGGAGTTCTCGCCGCCAAGCGTCCAGCCGTTTGATTCCAGTAGCTCCAGCACGTAGCGGTCGCCGACCTTGGCGCGCGCAAACGGCGCTCCCAGACGACCGATGGCATGTTCGAAGCCGAGATTGCTCATCAGCGTACCGACCACGCCGTCCAGTCGCCCTTCTTGCTTGCGCGCGCAGGCAATCACATACAGCAGACTGTCGCCGTCATGAACGTGCCCGTCTGCATCGACCATGATGAGACGGTCGCCGTCGCCATCGAGCGCAATGCCCAGATCCGCCGAATGCGCGAGCACCGCCTGACGCAAACGTTCCGGGTGCGTTGCGCCGACTTCCTCGTTGATGTTCAGGCCATTCGGTTCGGCCCCGATGGCGATGACGTCTGCGCCCAGCTCATGGAACACCTTGGGCGCGATGGAATACGCCGCGCCATGCGCGCAGTCGAGCACGATTCGCAGACCGCGCAGATCCAGTTCGTTCGGGAAAGTGCTTTTGCAGAATTCAATGTAACGTCCGGCCGCATCGTCCACCCGACGCGCCCGACCGAGATGAATCGAATCGACGCACCCGAGTGGCTCATCGAGTTTGCTCTCAATCTCCAGCTCAACGCTGTCGAGCAGTTTGACCCCGCTCGACGAGAAAAATTTGATGCCATTGTCGTAGAACGGATTGTGCGAGGCTGAAATCACCACACCCGCCTGCAAACGCAACGCACGCGTCAGATACGCCACTGCCGGCGTGGGCAGCGGACCGCCCAGCATGGTGTCGACGCCCGCCGCGGCAAACCCGGCCTCTAGCGCAGCCTCGAGCATGTACCCTGAAACTCGCGTGTCCTTGCCCAGCAATACCGCCGGACGCTCGCCTTTGGGCAGTTGCTCGCGGCGCACCAGTGTTTGCCCGGCGGCGTAGCCCAGACGCATTACGAATTCCGGCGTGATCGGCGATTTGCCAACCAGCCCGCGCACCCCGTCGGTGCCGAAATATTTCCGTGCCATGGATCGTCCCTGTCATCAACTAGGGGCGATTATGCCTGTTCGCGCACCGCCTTCCATACTTCGAGCGCATCGCGCGTGGCCGCGACATCATGCACGCGCACAATGCGCGCTCCGCCTTCCACCGCCATCAACGCCGCGGCAACGCTCGCCGCAAGGCGTTCTTCCACCGGTTTGCCGGTAATTCTGCCGAGCATGCTCTTGCGAGACATTCCGGCCAGCACGGGATAGCGCCGGGAAAAACGCGGCATGGCGCGCAACAGCGCAAGATTGTGTTCCAGCGTTTTGCCAAACCCGAAGCCGGGGTCCAGCAAAATGCGCCCGTCATTCACCCCGGCGGCGACCAACGCCTGGATGCGAGTTTCCAGAAAGGCCTCCACCTCGCCTACAACGTCCATGTAGTGCGGCGCGGTCTGCATCGTGCGCGGCTGGCCTTGCATGTGCATCACACACAAGGCGGCGCTGGAATCCGCCACGGCTTCGATCGCACCGGGCGTCCGAAAAGCGTTGATGTCGTTGATCATCGCCGCCCCGGCTGCAATCGCAGCGGCCATCACGGCCGGTTTGGTGGTGTCGACCGAAACCGGAACCCCGCTGTCTGCCAACGCCTCGACCACCGGCAAGACGCGATCGAGCTCTTCCTGCTCGGACACCGCAGTCGAGCCGGGCCGGGTGGACTCGCCCCCCACATCGAGGAGATCTGCGCCCTGCTCGATCAGGTTTTCAGCGTGTGCCAGTGCAGCGCCCGTATTCTGTGCCACACCGTCGCCGGAGAAAGAATCCGGCGTGACGTTGAGGATGGCCATCACGCGGGGCACGGAAAGGTCGAGCCGGAAGCGACCACATTGAAGCTGCGGGCGAAGGGAATCCTGCTTTTTCATGAATGGAATATTCGTGGATTCAAAACAAAAAGAGACCGGACAAGCCGGTCTCTTCACAGGGTACAGCTCAAGCTTCAAGCCGGATTGACGGCCTCATCACCTGCCGCTTCGCCCGAATCGTCATTGCTCGGGGGGCGCGGCGAGGGCAGCTCAGGCTGCTTGGGCGGACGCGGTGGGCGCCCTTCCATGATGTCATTGATCTGCTCGGCATTAATGGTTTCCCATTCAAGCAGCGCGGCCGTCATGGCTTCAATCTTGTCACGGTTCTCTTCGATCAGACGACGCGCCAACGCGTATTGCTCGTCAATGATGCGGCGAATCTCGAGGTCCACCTGCTGCATGGTCGCTTCGGACACATTGCGGTGTTGCGTGACTTGACGACCGAGGAAGATTTCGCCCTCTTCCTCCCCGTACACCATCGGCCCCAGCTTGTCGGACATGCCCCATTGGGTGACCATGCGACGGGCCAGATCGGTGGCGCGAGAGAAATCGTTCGATGCACCCGTTGTCATCTGGTTCATGAAAATCTCTTCGCAGATACGCCCGCCGAACAGCACCGCGATGAGCTGCAGAATATATTCACGATCCTGGCTGTAACGGTCGGTCTCCGGCAGCTGCATGGTCACACCCAACGCACGACCGCGCGGAATGATGGTGACCTTGTGCACCGGATCGGTCTTGTCGAGCAAATACGCGACCACAGCGTGACCCGATTCGTGATACGCGGTATTCATGCGTTCTTCTTCGGGCATGACCACCGAGCGACGTTCTGCGCCCATCATGATCTTGTCCTTGGCGCGCTCGAAGTCTTCCATATCCACCAAGCGCTTGTTGGAGCGCGCGGCAAACAATGCAGCTTCGTTTACGAGGTTGGACAAATCCGCCCCCGAAAAGCCTGGCGTGCCGCGGGCGAGAACCTGCGGATCGACGTCCGGAGAGATCGGCACCTTGCGCATGTGCACCTTGAGAATCTGTTCGCGACCGCGAATGTCGGGCAGCGGCACGACGACCTGACGGTCGAAACGCCCCGGACGCAGAAGCGCCGGATCGAGCACGTCGGGACGGTTGGTCGCAGCGATCACGATCACGCCGCTTTGCCCTTCGAAGCCGTCCATTTCAACCAGCAGCTGGTTCAACGTTTGCTCACGCTCATCGTTGCCCCCGCCGAGACCCGCGCCACGCTGACGACCGACCGCGTCGATCTCATCGATGAAGATGATGCACGGCGCATGCTTTTTGGCCTGCTCGAACATGTCACGTACGCGCGCAGCCCCCACCCCGACAAACATTTCGACGAAGTCCGAACCGGAGATCGTGAAAAACGGCACCTTGGCTTCGCCAGCAATTGCTTTCGCCAGCAGCGTTTTACCGGTACCCGGCGAACCGACCATCAGCACGCCTTTCGGAATGCGTCCACCCAGCTTCTGGAACCTGGACGGATCACGCAGGAACTCCACCAGTTCGCTGACTTCCTCCTTGGCCTCGTCACACCCGGCCACGTCGGCAAAGGTGATCGAGTTGGCCGACTCGTCCAGCATCTTGGCCTTGGACTTGCCAAAGGAGAACGCGCCGCCGCGCCCGCCGCCCTGCATCTGACGCATGAAGAAGATCCACACGCCGATCAGCAGCAGCATCGGGAACCACGACACGAAGATGCTCATCAGGAACGACTGATCGTCGTCCGGCTTCGCCGCCGTGAGGGTGACGCCCGCACGCATCAGGTCAGATACCATCCAGATATCCTGGACACCCGGCGTATAGACGGTGACGGTGCGATTATCAACGGTGGTCGCCTTGACCACCCGACCGTCAATGGTTGCACTGGCAATACGGCCGGCACGAGCCTCCTCCATGAACTGGGAGTACTCCAGCGTGCTCGGCGCAGTCTGCTGGTTGTTGAATTGGTTGAACACCGTCATCAGCACCACACCGATGACCATCCACACCGCGAGATTCTTGAACAGATTATTCAACGTCTTGTTCCTTGAAGGCCTTTTATCAAGGCAGCTATGCACAGACCCATTCTATTAGGGATCGTTCCTCTAGGTAAACAAATCACTTTCATCAGGTGGATTTATCGGGCACTGATTTCAAGCATTACGGCAAGGGGCTTGAAGCGCAAACCGTTGCCAGCCACCATTGTGCGTTGCCGCCAAATACGTTCACGACATCACAATGACTCCCGACCGACCGCTTGCAGGCGTCCGCGTACTCGAACTCGGTACACTGATCGCTGGCCCCTTTTGCACCCGCATCCTCGCCGAATTCGGCGCTGAAGTCATCAAGGTGGAGGCGCCCGACGGGGGTGATCCGCTGCGCAACTGGCGCAAGCTCTACCAAGGCACGTCGTTGTGGTGGTATGTCCAGGCGCGCAACAAAAAATGCGTAACCGCCAACCTCAAACACCCTGAGGGGCAGGCATTCGTACGCAAACTGGCGCAACGCGCTGACATCGTGGTCGAAAACTTCCGTCCTGGCGTGATGGAAAAGTTCGGTCTGTCGTGGGAAGAGTTGTCCGCCGCCAATCCGGGGCTTATTTTCACGCGCCTGTCGGGTTTTGGCCAGACGGGCCCGTATCGTCACCAGCCAGGTTTCGGCGCCGTGGGCGAGAGCATGGGCGGACTGCGTTACATCACCGGATTCCCGGATCGTGCGCCGGTGCGCACCGGCATTTCCATCGGCGACTCCATCGCAGCGTTGTGGGCGGCAATCGGCGCTCTGATGGCGCTGCGCCACCGTGAGGTCAACGGCGGCAAGGGCCAGGTTGTGGATGTCGCGCTGTATGAAGCGGTTTTCGCGATGATGGAATCGATGGTGCCGGAATTTGACGTCTTCGGTTTCGTGCGCGAACGTAGCGGCAACATCATGCCGGGCATCACGCCCTCTTCCATTCACACCACGCGCGACGGCAAGCATCTTCAGATCGGCGCCAACGGCGATGCGATTTTTCGTCGTTTCATGCGCGCAATCGACCGTCACGACCTGGCGGACGATCCACAGCTTGCCGACAACGCGGGGCGTGATGCCCGACGCGACGAACTGTACGCGGTCATCGACGCCTGGTGCGCCGCCAATGATGCCGACGCAATCCTGCACATCCTCGCCCAGGCCGAGGTGCCGGCCACCACGGTCTATTCCACTGCAGACATGTTTCAGGATCCGCATTTTCTTGCGCGAGAAATGCTGCGTTCCGCGAGGCTGCCTGACGGCAAGGCGTTTCGCGTGCCCGGCATTGTGCCGAAATTATCCGAAACGCCCGGCGGTATGGACTGGATCGGCCCCGAACTCGGACAACACACGGATGAAGTGCTCCAAGAACTGGGCTACGACGAGGCGCATATCTCTACCTTGCGCGAAATCGGCGCCGTCTGAACGGGATCGGGAAAAACGCGCGACGGCCGTTCTGATAGCCCCGCAGGCTGCCGACTACAAACGGTCCAGCAAAGCCTGCACGCCCGGGTACTCTTTCTGGTCGAGCTGAAATTTGCGCGTATAGCCGCTCCAGTTCTGACCGCTGCCGAGTGCATCCACCACTTTGGCCGCATCCAGAATCCAACTGCCGCCGAGACGCGTAACGCCGCGCGCAAACAGGGGGTCCGGCAAACACCCCGCGCCCGGACCGATCAACACGAACGTCTCGGCCGCGCGGCAAGCTGCGCGGACCTCATCCAGCGTATCGTTGAGCAGCACCGTGCTGGTACACAATATTTGCGGACACTCGGCCAGATCGGCCGGGTTCAATGTGATGCGCCAGCCTTCGCATTCTCCCGGTATTTCCGGCGGCAATTCAAGCACCGTCAAGTCTGCTCCGGCTTCCAGTACGCGCGACAACAAGGGCTTGAAAAGCCCGACCATGCCTATGCGCACGCCCGTCTCGACGCGAACGCCGCCGGTGGAATCGCCGCTTTGCGGGGGCTCAAACCCCACACGATCAAACAACCAGCGCGTCAGCGCATTGGCCGTGGCCATGCCAATCGAGCGCTCGGCTCCGCGCGCCGCAACGCATCGTTCAATCAAGCACAGTGGATCCGCGCCGACAACGCAGACGTCTTTAAGGCGCGCGTGCGCATCATCCAGCCCGACATAGGCCAGGCCCACCGCTCCACCTTCGAGTTCAATCGCGCAAAACGCCGACATTTTGCCGTTGCCGTCCAGATTTTGCGGCGCGTGCAAGGCACGCACCCGCGGCAGCGACGTACGCGCGCCCAGCTTCTGGAATGCGCTCAACAAGTCGGCGCAGACACTCATGACACCCGCACCGCCGTCACTTCACGCAGCGCTGCGCCAAAGGCGCTCAACGATTGAGCGCCGGACACTGCAAGACTGCGGTTGAAAATGAAAAACGGCACGCCTTCAACGCCTTGGTTTTCAAGTTGGCCCGCCATGCGATGAACCGCTTGCGCGTCTTCGCTGCCCGACAGGTATTCGACAATGGCTTCACGCTTTTCACCGGCCGCCACCGCGACATCGGCCAAGGTTTCGATATCACCAATATCCTTACCTTGTTGAAAATACGCCTCAAACAGCCCTCCCACCAGTTTGTTGACCTGTTCGGGCCGCGCTCCCTGGCTGTGCGCGCGGTACACCAGACGGTGCGCCTGCAACGTGTTCACGCGGACGCGAATGCTTTCAAACGCAAATTCCAGCCCATCCTCGCGGGCGGCTTCACGCACATTGGCAAACAATTCATCCACGGCACGCGCACTGCCAAACTTCTTCTCCAGAAACGGCCGATAGGGCTCACCCCAAGTCGGAGTATCTACATTAAGAAAATACGGCAGCCAATTGATATGTATGGAATGTTCTGGATGTTCGGTGTGGAATTGATCCACCACACGCAACAGCCTCTGCCTGCCAATAAAACACCACGGGCAGACGAAATCGGAAACGACGTTGATGTCGACCTTCATTCAACAAACCTCTTTAACTATTGTTTTTAAATGATTGACCGACAAGGTAAACTTCTGGGCTTCTATCGCGAGAAGCCTTGGGTTTGCGTGAATGCAGCGTCTTGAAACGCGATTGCATGGCCTTGCGAAATTCCATGAACCCCTGCCCCTGGAAAGCCTTCACGATGAAAGCGCCTCCCGGTTTCAGATGCGCATCACAAAATTCCAGCGCCAGCTCACACAGGCCCATTGAACGAGCCTGATCCACCAGCTCAATACCCGAAAGATTCGGAGCCATGTCAGACAACACGACATCCACGGCCCGTCCGTCGAGCTGCTGCTCAAGCGCTTCGAGCACTTCGTTTTCCTGAAAATCGCCCTGAAGAAAATCGACGCCGGGAATCGGTTCCATTTCAAGCAAGTCCAGCGCGAAGACCTTGCCTTTGTCACCCACTTGCCTGGCCAGATACTGGCACCATGACCCCGGCGCGGCGCCGAGGTCTACCACTACCGCGCCAGGCTGGATCAGCTTGTCACGTTCATCGAGCTCCATCAGCTTGTACACGGCCCGCGAACGGTAGCCTTCCGCCTTGGCGCGCTGCACCCAAGTGTCGGTAACGTGTTCCATCATCCAGGCTTTGCTGGTCCTGGTACGCTTCATCGGAGTAGAATCCTGTCCCTGTCTTCAGGGAAAAAACATGATTGAGCTTACGCCCACACAGCGCCGCACATTTCGTGCTGCAGCGCACCACCTCAACCCCGTCGTCACGATAGCGGAAAACGGACTGACGCCGTCCGTGCTGAGCGAAATCAATCGTTCACTCCAGGCGCACGAACTCATCAAGATCAAGGTTCAAGGTATTGAACGCGTTCAGCGCGACGAATTGATGCACGCACTGTGCGAACAACTCGACGCCTCGCCAGTGCAGCATATCGGCAATGTCCTCATCGTGTGGCGCAAGCGGCGCGAAGAAGAAAAGCAGGCGAAACCGGCCGAGGAAAAGGCTCCACGCGGCAACAAGCGCCCATCGGTCGCAAAATCGGCGGGCGCCTTCGCGGCCAATGCTCGTCGCACCGCGCTACTGCAAGAAGCGGCGGCGAAACGACGCTTCGCCACGCGACGTGGCAAACGTTGAGCCTTAATCGAACAGCTTTCTCACCTTGACCAACAACACCACCGCGAGGACGCTGGAAAGTGCGTAGAGCATGCTTGATATGCCATGCAGCATTGAAAAGCGTTCGCGCACTTCCGCGTTATCCGCAAGCGACAAGCGCAGTTCGGCAATGATTGGCTGAAGGCCCAAAGCACCAATCGCCACAATCACCAGCATGGCAAACGCCAGCCACACTGCGCTCTTCGTGAACGCTTCCCGGCCATGGCGCAGCAATGCAAACAGCAGCACATAGCCGCCCGCGACCACTGCGATCCAGTGCACAGACTGGAACAGATGACCCGCTACGCTGCCGGCCAACGCGCGTTCAGGCAACAGCTGAAACAGCGTCGGCGCGACAATGAAACCGGTCGTCCATAATGCGCCCGCCCAAAAGGCGACGAGAATCAGCAGCAGATTCTCGCTTTGGCGCACAACAATATTGCGCGCGACCCGACCGGGGCTGTCAGATATAACGGACATCAACGATTTCGTATGAACGCACGCCGCCCGGAGCCTGCACATCGGCCACATCGCCAGCGTATTTTCCGATCAGCGCGCGCGCAAACGGCGAGCTGACTGAAATCTTGCCTTCCTTCACGTCCGCCTCGTCATCCCCGACGATCTGATAGGTGACAACATCGCCACCGTCGACATCTTCGAGTTCTACGGTGGCACCGAATACGCAGCGGCCATCGACATCGAGCGTGGCCGGATCGATGATCTGAGCGCTGGCAAGCTTGCCTTCCAGTTCCTTGATACGGCCCTCAACAAAGCCTTGATGTTCTTTTGCGGCATCGTATTCGGCATTTTCGGACAGGTCACCGTGCGAGCGTGCTTCCGCAATTGCAGCAATCACCTTGGGACGCTCGACGGTTTTCATACGATGCAATTCTTCACGCAGCAATTTCGCGCCGCGTACAGTCAATGGAGTCTTGTTCATTTAGCTACCAGAATTCAATTCGGCATGGAGGGACTGAAGGCCATAGACCTCGAGTCCCGCAATGTCGCGCATGCCTATCGATGCGGCACGCGCGCCCTCAATCGTCGTGAACACCGTGGCTTTGGCCGCCAATGCGCTGGTACGGATCGAGCGTGAATCGACGATCGCCTGTCGACGCTCTTCCACGGTATTGATCACCAGGCAAATTTCGTTGTTCTTGATCAAATCGACGATGTGCGGACGTCCTTCGGTAACCTTGTTGATCAACCGCACAGGCAGTCCGGCACTTTCCAGCGCGCCACCGGTGCCGCGCGTTGCAATCAGGCTGAAGCCCAGCTCATGCAACGTGCGCGCAATTTCGATCGCACCCGGCCGATCCGCCGGT
>DATGNI010000040.1:0-8260 GCA_035306825.1 Azoarcus sp.
TCAGGGCCTACTCCGGGATAATCCAGACCTGCCGAGATCGAATGCGTCTCGCTGATCTGGCCTTCCGCGTCTTGCAGAAGATAGGTGCGATTGCCATGCAGCACACCCGGTCGTCCGCCGCCCAACGTGGCCGCATGACGCCCGCTCTCAATGCCCTCGCCGGCCGCTTCAACTCCTACCAGACGGACATCCTTGTAGTCGATATAGGGGTGGAAAATGCCCATCGCATTCGACCCACCCCCTACGGCGGCCACCACGTAATCGGGTTGGCGTCCTGTCAGTTCCGGCATTTGTTCGATCGCTTCGCGTCCGATCACGGTCTGGAAGTCCCGTACCATTGCCGGGTACGGATGGGGGCCTGCGACCGTGCCGATGATGTAGAACGTGTCGGAGACGTTGGTGACCCAATCGCGCATTGCTTCGTTCAACGCATCCTTGAGCGTACGCGAGCCGGATTCCACCGCCACCACCTGCGCGCCGAGCAGCTTCATGCGATATACGTTGGCGGCCTGACGACGCATATCTTCAGCGCCCATGTAGACCACGCATTCCATGCCATAACGGGCCGCAACGGTGGCGCTGGCCACCCCATGCTGGCCCGCGCCGGTTTCGGCAATCACGCGCTGTTTGCCCATGCGGCGGGCGAGCAGCGCCTGACCGATACAATTATTCACCTTGTGCGCGCCGGTGTGATTGAGATCCTCTCTTTTGAGATAGATCTGCGCCCCGCCGCAATGTTCGGTCAGCCGCCGGGCGAAATACACCGGGCTGGGGCGCCCGACATAATGTTTGAGCTCATATGCGAATTCTTCGATGAAGGCGGGATCCCTGCGCGCCTCTTCATAGGCTTGACGCAATTCCTCAATGGCCGGAATCAGCGTTTCTGCGGCGAACACCCCGCCATAAGGGCCGAAATGCCCGCGCTCGTCGGGGAACGAATAAGGTGTTTCAGTCTGCATTACGAACTCCAGCAACGAACGCGGCGATTTTTTCCGCACTCTTGATTCCTTTTGCCGTCTCCACCCCGCTCGACACATCCACGGCCCACGGACGGACCCGGCGTACCGCTTCGGTGACATTGGCAGCGTCCAGACCGCCGGAAAGAATCAATCTTTTGCGATCCATTTCATCCGGAATCAACGACCAATCGAAGGTACGCCCGCCGCCGCCATAACCTTCCACGAACGCATCGAGCAAAATGCCCGTAGCACGGGCATGGCAAGCCTGGAATTCTAGCAGATCGCAGCCCTTCCGGACTCGTGCAGCCTTGATCCACGGCAACCCGTAGCGAGCACACGCCTCTTCGTCCTCGTCTCCGTGGAATTGCAGAAGTTGTAACGGGACCTGCGCGCAGATGGCACGCACATAGGCTTCGTCCGGATTGACGAAAAGCCCGGTGGTGGTCACAAACGGCGGGATTGCAGCCGCAAGCTCGGCCGCCAGTTCGGCATCCACGCTACGCGGGCTGGAGGAATAGAAAACCAGGCCGATCGCGTCAACGCCAGCATCGACGGCGGCGCGCACATCCTCGATACGCGTCAGGCCACAAATCTTGATTCGGGTTCGGTGCATTCAGCGGTTCATTCAAATGAATGGAAGTCGGGGCACGGCGATGATACGCCCATCATCAGGCAGCGGCCATCGGGCAGGATAATCCACTCCGCACAGATACAATCCGCCCGGCACAAAAGTCGGCGCAGCACGGTGTCGATCTCGTGCCGCAAGCAACTCTCCGATCCACTCAGGAGCATGCGCGTTTTTCCCGACATACACCAGAGCGCCCACCAGATTCCGCACCATGTGATGGAGAAAACCATTGGCGTGGAAATCGAACACTATGTAGTCCCCGTCCCGCACGACTGAAACCGAATGCATCCGGCGTACCGGCGTTTTCGCCTGACACGCGCTCGCCCGAAAAGAGCTGAAATCGTGCTCTCCGACAAGCAACGCGGCGGCTTCTGCCATCACGGAGACATCCAGTGGGCGATGAAACCATCCCACCCTATGAGCGAGCAGCGCCGGAGGGGTGGGCCCATTGTGCAGCAGGTATCGATAACGCCGCCCGATTGCCGAAAAACGCGCGTGAAAATCGTCCGCCACCTGAATCGCCCAACTGACCTTCACCGGGATGTCATCGAGCGCCCCGTTGACGCCCCGCACCCATGCTGACAGTGGCCGTTCAGCGGACGTGTCGAAATGCGTCACTTGGGCCGTCGCATGCACCCCCGTGTCGGTACGCCCTGCGCAATGCAGTCGTACCGCGTGGCCTGCGATCTGGGCAATGGCCCGTTCGAGATGGTCTTGCACGGTTCGCCCGTGGCGCTGGCTTTGCCAGCCCTCGAAAGCATCTCCAGCATATTCCACACCCAGCGCAATCCGTTTCATCACGCCCACCACCACAACCCCACCCCTGCCATTACCAACATACCCAGCACACAAAGATCGAGCGCACCGAAACGCTCGCGCTCGACATCAATCGCATCATGCAGATCATTGCTGTCATCACTGATCCAGTGATCCCAGCGTGGTGAATGCTTCGCCTCGACAAAACGCAACACGAGCAGCGTGCGAACCGCAACTCGATCTGCGGGAACCCCCACCACATTAAACGGACGCAGTAACGCATGCAGCGCGCCGACCAATCGTGTCGGCGGCAAATACTCCATCAGCAGCGCCACAAACAGCACCACCACCGCCACCCTGGCGGCATGCTCATAGGCCAGCAGAACCCCCTCTCGCGACGGACTGAGGGTCGGCCAGTCCACCAGCACCGCCTCTCCCGGCGTAAAACCGGCAAACAGGATCACGATCGCGAGCAGGATGAAGCGGATGCGTTTGAGCAGGCGGCGACTACGTTGCGGCGCGAAGCGAAAGGCCACCAGCGCGCTCAGTCCAAGCACAAGAGTGAGAACGGCGACATTCAAAAATTGAAGGCCCGCCACCGCGACGAGCCAGAGAAAAAGCAACAGACCGGAATGCATGGCACGCATAATACCGGGGAGTACGCCTCAGACGCATCCCCGGCATGAATTGATTGGGCTTAGGATTGGGCTCAGAAAACCAGATCAGGCAAGTTGATCGAGCATGCCCCGCGCCGCGCTTTTCTGTTCGTCAGAACCGTCTCGCAAGACTTCTTCAAGCAACTCACGCGCGCCTTCTTTATCACCCATGTCTTCATAGGCTCGGGCCAACTCAAGCTTGGTTTCCATCTCGCGCTGCACATCTTCAGCGGCCAGTTCGGGCGGCGGCAGAATTTCGTCCTGCGTGGGCTCTGCGACCGCCTGGCTGTCCGTCGAATCCACGTCCGATTCCGCCTCCGAACTCATGTCCGAATTCATGCCCAACTCGCCGTCCAGATCGAATTCAACATTCGAAAGGTCGATTTCCTCCTCAAGCGGGGCATTGATTGAATCTTCGGAAATGTGCTCAGGGGTAGACAGATCCAGATCGAAATCGAGCACATTCGCATCGAACTCCGTCTTTTCCAGATCAATTTCATTCGACTTCGCCGATTCTCCCGCGGCTTCTTCGCCAAATCGTGCCGCCTGCGTCGCATCAACATCAAGATCAAAGTCGAGCGTATTGGCCTCTTCTTCAGCGTCTTCTTCCGCGCTCGAGGCTGTTTCGGATGTTTCCGGCTCGGCAGGCGCGGCGGAAGAAGACGAATCCATTCCAAATTCAAGCGCCTCGAAATCGACGTCGGGAGTTTCGGAAGTTTCAGACGCTGCCGTTGAATTTTCGTCGGCTGCGTCAGTCACCGCAGCGGCGATCTCGGCCGCGGCTCCCTTTCCATAGAGCGGGTTGTCTGGGTCCAGCCTGCGTCCCATCACGACCACTTTTTCCCAATCGGCACCCTCACCCGCCGTACGACTGTAGAAATCGGTTGCGACCGTCTCAAACTGACGGCTGTCGCCACGCTGTTCGTACACTTCGAGCAGCTTCACGTAAATCGCATGACGAGAGGAATCCGTCTGGAGGGCGTCGAGAAGAATTTCCTCGGCCTGTGCATCACGCCCGTAGGCGAGATAAACGTCCGCCTCGGCAACCGGATCCACGCCCTCGTTGGCGTCCATCGCAGCCAGACCGCTTTGACTGAAATCAGTGTTCAACATGCTGCTCGGGCCCGAGACACTGTCCGTATCCACCTGTTCACCACCCGGAACGTTTACGGCGGAAGACTCAACGCTGGTCGGCTGCGTCAAGCTTGTCTCATTGTTTTCGAGTTCGAAAAAGGCTTTTTCTTCCCGCCGACGACGGGCGGCCCGAACGCCTAGCAGCCCCAACAGACCCACGGCAAGCACGCCGCCACCCAGTCTCAGCGGATTTTCAAGCGCCTTGTCAAGGAAGCTGGATTGCGACGCCACAGGAAGGTCGAGCTGCGTTGGGAGACGCTCTTCCACGGTCACCGAAGCCCGGCTTTCTTCCAATTGCGCTTGCAGCGCTTCAACCTGTGCCTGCAATTTGGCAAAGGCCTCATCCTTCAGCTCGAGCGCACGCTGCTGATCCTCGACCATTCGCTCCAGATCACTCACCCGGCTATTGGCTTCTTCCAGCGCCCGATTCTGTGCAATTGCGTCTTCTTCCATCCAACCCGTTTCCGACGCCGGAAGATCCGCGCCTTCCCCTTCCGCGGCGGGTGCGCCAGACACCTGCACTTGATCATGCGGCTCTTCTTCACGGATGATTTCTGTCGCGCGTCGCTCAACGGTGCCTTCACTCTCCCGCGATGCGGCAGCGCTGGCTTCCTCGGCTTGTGCCTGCTCGTCCAGCGCGGCCGTGGCCACAACGGCGGCCGCACGGCTGCGATAGGCTTCAAAAGCTTCTCTTTGCGTTCGGACCTGGCTGCGGGCATCGGCCACGGCAACCGCGGCAGCTTCGTCGGCAAGCGGAATGTTCAATTGCGCACCGCTGCGCAGCCGATTGATATTGCCCGAGATGAATGCTTCAGGATTCGCCCGTAAGAGCGCAATCATCATTTGTTCAATTTCGACCCCGGATGGCTGATGGCGCTGGCCAATCGCATACAGAGTGTCGCCGCGCTGAACCGTATACACGCGGCCTTCGGCGGTCCGCGCATTGACGGCGGGTTGCGCGGCCGGGGTTTGGACGGTTTGTGCCGGCGTCATCGGGGTCGCCGCCAGCGGCTGCATTTCTGCCGGATCGAGCAACAAGGTGTATTCACGCACCACCCGACCTTCAGCCCAGCTCAATTCAACCAGCATTTCAACGACGGGCTCATTGACTGCGCGCTTGCTGCTGACACGCACCACCGATTGCCCACCGCTGTCATCAATCTCAACGTCGAGCGTCGGCATCAATGCCGAATACATGATGTTAGCAGCCTGAAAAACCTCTGCGGGTGGCACCTTGGCCACCATGCCCTCGAGTTCCTCAGCCGTTGCCTGAAGCTGGATCTCAGCGCGCAGTGGCTGACCCAAGGCACTGTAGAGATTGACCCCGCCGAGACCGGCAGCACCAACCCAAGAAGGAAACGCAGCGGCAAGTGCCGCCGCCACGATAGAAACCCTGAGCGGTTTGTTCATAGAGATCGTCGTATCGAATGCCCGGTAAGGCGAATGAGCCACACACCAGACATGCCGGAACACGATCCCAGGAAGGCGACCCTGCACGCTGGAGCAACTTCTTCAAGTACGTGCGACAAGTCGCACCCTCAAGTTGCTTTTTGATACGCGAATGCCGCGCAGAAATCAACATTTTGAGACACTTCGGGCGTGCCGGTGTTACATCTGCGACACGCCCGCAAGGGATTCAGCGAGAAAGAAGGATGCTCAGCATGCGACGCAATGGCTCCGCCGCTCCCCACAAAAGCTGGTCACCTACGGTAAAGGCACTCAGGTACTCAGGACCCATGGCCATCTTGTGGAGGCGTCCGACGGGGATTGAGAGCGTACCGGTAACCGCTGCGGGAGTCAGTTCGCGTTCAGTGATCTCGCGCTCATTCGGAATGACCTTTACCCACTGGTTGGCATCGGCAATGAGAGCGTGAATCTCATCGAGGGGAATGTCTTTCGTCAGCTTGATCGTCAATGCCTGAGCGTGGCAACGCATCGCGCCGATACGCACGCAAATACCATCAATCGGTACGCTGCCCGGACTGCGAAATGGCGGATTTCCGAGGATCTTGTTGCACTCGGCACCAGCCTTCCATTCTTCCTTCGACTGCCCATGTTCAACCGGCACGTCGATCCACGGGATCAAACTGCCCGCCAGCGCTGCGCCCCGAAAATTCTCCACTGGAAAATCCGGAGAGCGCATGGTGTCGATGACCTTGCGATCCAGATCAAGAATGGCTGAACGTGGATCCGCCAGTTCCTCGGCAACCGCGTCGCGCAGCATGCCCATCTGGCTGAGCAGCTCGCGCATATTCTGCGCTCCGGAGCCGGAGGCTGCCTGGTACGTCATCGCCGAAATCCATTCAACGACGCCGGCACGCAACAAACCACCCAGCGCCATCAACATCAGCGAGACGGTGCAGTTTCCACCGACCCAATTACGATTGCCTTTGTCGAGCGCCGCATCAATGACATCGCGGTTGACCGGATCCAGAACGATGACCGCATCGTCTGCCATGCGCAGTGCGCTGGCGGCGTCAATCCAGTGCCCTTGCCAACCGCTTTCGCGCAGCTTGGGGAACACCGCTTGGGTGTAGTCTCCGCCCTGGCAGGTAATGATGATGTCGCATTGCGACAACGCCGCGATATCGTTGGCGTCCTGCAAGGTTTCAAGACCTTGCTTGCCGCCGAACACAGGCGCTTTGCCGCCGGCATTGGAGGTCGAGAAATACACCGGATCGATGCGGTCGAAATCTCCCTCTTCCTCCATCCGCTGCATCAGCACGGAACCCACCATGCCACGCCAGCCAACGAGTCCTATTTTGTTCATACACGTACCTTTTTTGTCCGGTCAATGGAGCCCTCACAAGGCTGCGAGCACGGCGTCACCCATCTCCTTCGTGCCTACGCGCTGCTTGCCGGGCTCAAAAATGTCGCCCGTACGATACCCCTTCGCCAGAACCGCCTTGACCGCCTTCTCGATGCGACGCGCCTCTTCTTCGCGAGAAAAGGTGTAACGCAGCATCATCGCGGCCGACAAAATGGTCGCGAGCGGGTTCGCCAGGTTTTGACCGGCGATGTCGGGTGCGGATCCGTGCGAAGGCTCGTACATGCCTTTGCTGTTCTCATCGAGCGAGGCCGACGGCAACATGCCGATTGAACCGGTCAGCATCGCCGCCTCATCCGACAGGATGTCCCCAAACATGTTTCCGGTGACCACCACATCGAACTGTTTCGGGTTGCGCACAAGCTGCATCGCGGCATTGTCGACAAGCATGTGGCTGAGTTCGACATCCGGGTATTCCGCTGCCATCGAAGTCATCACTTCGCGCCACAATTGTGAGGTTTCAAGCACGTTCATCTTGTCGACCGAACACAAACGCTTGTTACGCTTGCGCGCAGCCTCGAAAGCGACCCGGCCGATACGCACAATCTCGCTCTCCGAGTAATGCATGGTGTTGAAGGCAAAGCGCTCCCCGTCACGCATTTCGATGGCACGCGGCTGACCGAAATAGATATCCCCGGTCAGTTCGCGAACAATCATGATGTCGAGGCCGGAGACAATTTCCGGCTTCAACGACGAGGCGTTGGCAAGTTCCGCATACAGAATTGCCGGGCGAAAGTTGGCGAACAGCTGGAGATCCTTGCGAATACGCAGCAATCCACGCTCGGGACGCTGCTCCCGGGGGTGGGTATCCCATTTCGGTCCACCGACCGCGCCCAACAGGATGGCATCGGCTTCACGTACAAGCTTCTGAGAAGCCTCCGGTAACGGGTCGCCCGTGGCATCCACCGCGCAACCGCCAACCATGGCTTCTTCAAACTCCATCTTCAAGTCCAGCGCCTTCAGGACGCGGACCGTTTCCGCCATGATCTCCGGACCAATACCATCGCCCGGGACGATGCAAATCTTCATCTAATTCATTCTCCAATAAGCCGAAGCGCTCTTCGCGAGCTCAGGCAAAATAATACGGATGCTCAGCACGGCGGCGTGCTTCAAAGGCCTTGATTTCATCGGCGTGACGCAAGGTCAGGCCAATGTCGTCCCAGCCGTTGAGCAAACACTCTTTGCGGAAAAGATCAACATCGAACTTGATCTGCTCGCCGTTCGGACGCGTGATGGTCTGCGCTTCGAGATTCACGGTCAGACGATAGCCTTCCTGCGCTTCACATTCACGGAACAATAG
>DATGNI010000041.1:0-7933 GCA_035306825.1 Azoarcus sp.
AGGATCAGCAACAGGATCGCAAAAGCGGTTGCGCTCTTGTACTGCGCAGGCAGTATCAAGACGGACAACTCTTCGGCCACGCCGATGATCAACCCGCCCAGCACTGCGCCGTCGATGCGTCCGACGCCGCCGAGAATCGCCGCGGCGAAAATGGGCAGCAGCGCCCACCAGCCCATCATCGCCCACACTTCGGTGTTGATGCCAAGCAAGAAGCCGGCCGCGGCGCACAGCATGCCGACGATCACCCACGTCAAACGCACGACCTGACGGGTATCCACGCCGCACAGACGGGCCAGGTCCGGGTTGTCGGACATTGCGCGCATTGCACGCCCCCAGCGGGTCAGGCGCAAAAAAGCTTCCAGCCCGACCACGAGCGCGATGACGACTGCAAACGTGGCCAGTTCGCGGTCGCGCAGCAGGATGAAGTCGAAATATTCGGTTGGACGAACGATGCCTGTTGCGTAGGTGGTCGGATCCGTTCCCCAGCCCATCTGCACCACCGCACGCACCATCAGGGCGACGCCCAGCGAAGCCATGACGGTGAGGATGCGGGGACGTTTGCGCAGGTAGTCGTAGCAGCTGGCGTCGATGCCGATGGCGATCAGGGCGCTGAGTACCATCGCAATCGGCAGTGCGAGCCACGGATCGAGACCGGAAAGTGCCATCACGCCCAGCACAAGAAAGGCGCCGAGCGTGATCATGTCGCCGTGCGCGAGGTGGGCGAAGCGCAAAATGCCGAACACCAGCGTCACGCCAATCGCGCCGATGGCGTAGATCGAGCCGAGCAGCAAACCGGGAACGAGATGGAAATTGATGAATTCGTACGCGTCCATCAGGTCATCCATCCAGCCGCATCTTGGGGGCGCGCAAACGAAAGTGAATGTGGGGGCGTATTCATCTCAGCCTCCGAGGAAAAGCTGCACGACTTCGGGGTCGGCCAGCAGTTCGGCTCCCGTGCCGTCGCAGCGGTTGGCGCCGGTGGTCAGGACGTAGCCCCGGTCGCACAGCGCCAAGGCCTGCTTGGCGTGCTGTTCGACGAGCAGGATCGCAACGCCGGCATCGCGTACGTCGCGCGTGATGCGGAAAATCTGTTCCATGTATTTCGGCGACAGGCCGGCGGTGGGTTCGTCGAGCAGCAGCAGACGAGGCTCAAGCATCAGTGCGCGCCCCATCGCCACCATCTGACGCTGGCCTCCTGACAGATTGCCGGCGCGTTCGCGCGCCTTGAGCTTGAGATCGGGGAACAGCGTGTAAATGCGTTCAAAGGCTGCGGAAAGATCACCGCGACGCAAAAAGGCACCCATTTCCAGGTTCTCATGCACGCTCATGTCGCGAAATACGTTGTCGACCTGCGGCACGAAACAGATGCCACGGCGCACGATACGATCCGGCGTCCAGTCGGTGATGTCGTCCCCCTCAAACACAATGCGGCCGGCACGCACGTTCAACAGACCGAATACCGCTTTCATGGCGCTCGACTTGCCCGCGCCATTCGGGCCGACGATGACGACGATCTCGCCGGCGTTCACATGCAGGTTGATGCCGTCGAGAATGTCGGTTTCGCCGTACCCGCCCCGAACGCCTTGCATCGACAACAACGGGCTGCCCATCAAATCTCGGCCTCTGCGACGCGTTCGCCCAGATAGGCTTCGAGCACACGCGGGTCGTTGCGCACAGTGTCGAAGTCGCCCTCGACCAGCACCCGTCCTTCAGCCATGCACGTCACCCGACCACACAGCCGGGCGATCATTTCCATGTCGTGCTCGATGAGGATGAAGGTGTAGCCGCGCTCGCGGTTGAGCCGTTCGATCTTTTCTTCAAGTTTGCGCAACAGCGTGCGGTTGACGCCTGCGCCGATTTCGTCGAGCAACACCAGTCGCGCTCCGGTCATCATCGTGCGGCCAAGTTCAAGGAGTTTCTTTTGTCCGCCGGACAGATGGCCGGCGCGCTCGTAGGCCATGTGGGAGAGTTCGAGAAATTCCAGCGTTGCCATCGCCAGCGCCCGTACGTCGGCCTCGTTCCGCTGTACGCGACGCCAAGCGAACCAGTTGGTGAACAGATGTTCGCCCGGCTGGTTGGGCGGCACCATCATCAGATTTTCAAGTGTGCTCAAACGGTGGAATTCGTGAGGAATCTGGAAGGTGCGGACAAGCCCCTTGTGGAACCGTTCTTCAGTCGGCAGCGCCGTGATGTTTTCGCCGAGAAAATGGATCGTGCCGGAAGTGGGCTGAAACGCACCGGCGATGAGATTGAACAAGGTGGTCTTGCCTGCGCCGTTGGGTCCGATCAGACCGAGTATTTCGCCTTCCGAAATTCGTAAAGAACAGTTGTCGACGGCCTGAAAACCGCCGAAGGTCTTGGTGATGTGTTCCAGTTCCAGCATGCACATACCCTGTCGTGATCGACGCATTCTCGCCCGAAGAGACGGTTACGCGCCAGTCTCGGAGCGGCGAGGAACGTCGGTTTCTTCGCTCTCATCGGATTCGTCGAATGCTTCCGGAGCCTCCGATTCGTCGGGGGAAAGATTTTCGTCAGCTTGAGTCGACTCCGTGGCTTCGATATGCCCTTCGGTTTCGAGACGATGTTCCTCGACTGCGGCGGCGATGCCCAGCGCAGTTTCGGCCGTGCGCACCATGGGTACGAAGCTGGCGCTGTCTTCCATGACGATGTCGACCCGGTGCTGGCGCGTCTCGAACACGACGAATCCAGCCAGCGCGGTCAGGATCACGGCAAAGTACAGGGGCAATGCAAGCGCCCCGCCCGAGGCCATCAGCACGCCGCCCAGTGCCGGGCCGGCGATTGCGCCCAGGCCGTGGAGCAGCAGAACC
The DNA here is from genome assembly GCA_035306825.1 of Azoarcus sp. GTDB lineage: Bacteria > Pseudomonadota > Gammaproteobacteria > Burkholderiales > Rhodocyclaceae > Pseudazoarcus. Next base: position 2,829 of record DATGNI010000041.1, read on the forward strand.
GCGGCGTTACCGGCCAGGATTTCCTCGTGCGCAAGGCGGTCCACAACGTGCGCCACGGTGATGGGATACAAGGCGAAGGCCATGCCTCCGAACACAAAGCAAGCCGCTGGCAGCCAGCCCGGATGGTCTCCGGCGAATGCCATGGCCAGCGCGCCGATGGCCGCGCCGGCAGCGGCCAGGGCGAGCACCTGACGACGATCGAGGCGGTCCGACAGACGGCCGAGCGGAAGCTGCAATGCGGCGCCGCCGATGATGGTGGCGGTCATCAAGGTCGCGATTCCACTGGCGTCCAGTCCGAGACGCGCCGCGTACAACGGCCCCATGCTCCAGAATGTGCCGATCGACAGGCCGGAAGCCACCGCGGCCACCGTCGCGGCCGGGGCGATACGCCAGATGCGCGACAGGGTCAGTCGCTGCACACTGGGCACTTCGGGTTGCGGTTGGCGTGTTGAGGTGAGCGGCAGAACCGACAGGCAAACCAACATTGCGGAGAGCGAAAAAAGCGTGAAGGCTTCCGCTGGCGCGAGGAGCAGCAACTGTTGAGCGACGGCGAGCGCGCTCATGTTGACCACCATATAGATGGCAAATATCTGGCTGCGCTGTTCGGGTTTGCTGCGGCTGTTGAGCCAGCTTTCGATGACGGTGTAAAAACCGACCAGAGCGACGCCGGTCAGCAAACGCAGCACCAGCCACACGGGAACATTGACGATCAGGGAATGGAGCAGTGTTGCTGCGGCAATGACCGAAGCGAAGAAGGCGAAGGCGCGAATGTGGCCAATGCGTCGGATCATCAGCGGCACGCTTCGGGTGCCGAGAAGAAAGCCGACGAAATACGCTGAACCCATCAGGCCGAGCAACTGGTCGCTGAACCCTTCATGGGTGCCACGCAAGGCAATCAGCGTTGAGAGCAACCCGTTGCCAAGCAGCAGCAGAGCGGTGCCGAGCATCAATGAGCCGATGGGAGGGAAAGGTTTGGGCATGCTAGAGTTCGTCGCTCTGAATTGGTCGGGAACGGCCACAGCGAGCCGTGGTGGTTCGTCTGGTCAGTATAAAGTCCATCTCATGGGTCACAAAAATCGTCCCGTCCTGCGCTCCTTTCCAGACCGGGTACGGCAGATCATTTTGTTCGAAATCGGCGGCTTGCTGTTGATTACGCCGCCTTTTGTGTGGCTGAGCGGTGTGCCGGTGGAAGATTCCATCGTTTTGCTGGCGACCATCGCGTTGGTGGCTGCTGTGTGGAACGGTTGCTACAACACCATGTTTGACTGGTTTGAAGGGCGGGCCACGGGCCGCACCGCCGATCAGCGCCCGTTCCGGCTGCGCGTTGCGCATGCCTTGGGCTTTGAAGGTGGGCTGCTGATGCTGTCGTTGCCGATTGTCATGTGGTTGACCGGCATGGGCTGGCTTGCGGCACTGATTGCCGATCTCGGCTTGGCGACGGCCTATATTTGCTATGCCTTCGGTTTCAACCTCTTATACGATCGAACGTTCCCGATCGTACCGAAACAAAAAACCTAACGATGCTGCTTGAGCCGTCCATTTTCGAAAACGCGGACCTTGGCCCGCGCAACACCTTCGGTCTGCCTGCGCGTGCAGCACGGCTGGTGGTGGTGGAAGAAGTTGAGCAAGTGCGCTGGCTGGTCGCCCGGCCGGATTGGCGCCAAACGCCTCATCTGGTGCTGGGCGGGGGCAGCAATATCGTGTTTGACGGTGATTTCTCCGGCACCGTGTTGCAGGTCGCGATCCGTGGACGTGCCCGGATCGGCGAGGATGAAGAGTTCATCTATGTGCGTGCCGGCGGCGGCGAAAATTGGCATGATTTCGTGCGCTGGACCTTGGAGCAGGGTTGGAGCGGACTTGAGAATCTGTCTTTGATTCCCGGAACCGTCGGTGCTGCGCCCATCCAGAACATCGGCGCTTACGGGCTGGAGCTGGCGACGCGTTTTGAGTGTCTCGAGGCGGTGTCGCTGGACGATGGGACGCTGCGCCGGTTCGATGCGGCCGACTGCTGTTTCGGCTACCGCGACAGCATATTCAAACGAGAGGAGGCGGGGCGCTGGCTGATCGCAGCCGTCACCTTCCGCCTGCCAAAACGCTGGCAGCCGATCACTGCTTACGCAGACGTGAAAAAAGAACTGGAAAGTTGCGGTATCGCGAAACCGACCGGCATCGAGATCTCCAATGCTGTCATGGCGATCCGCCGACGCAAGCTGCCCGATCCGGCGGAGATCGGTAATGCCGGCAGTTTCTTCAAGAATCCGCTGGTGGATGCCGCCACGCTGGCGCAGTTGCTCGAAGCGCACCCGGCGTTGCCGCATTACGCCCAGCCTGACGGTTCCGCCAAGTTGGCTGCAGGCTGGCTGATCGAGCGTTGTGGGTGGAAGGGGCGTGATCTTGGGCCGGTCGGCAGTTACGAGCACCAGGCGCTGGTGCTGGTGAATCGCGGCGGTGCGAACGGTGCAGATGTTCGTTGCCTTGCCGAGTCCATTTGCGCCGATGTGGCGGCGAAGTTTGGCGTTGAGCTGGAACCGGAGCCGATTTTCGTCAGCGGACGCTGAGGCAGGCCGCCACCCCGGTTGCGATTTCGTCTGCCATGCGCAGCTGGCGCGTGGGGTCGCGCAGCAACAATTCTTCGTCGCGGTGTTTGAGAACGCCGGCCTCGAACAGCACTGCCGGCTGGTGTGCGCGGTACAGCACGATCAGATTGTCGAAACGATGCACGGCGTGCTCGGCGTCAAGATAGGCGCGCCGGCGTGCGTTTTTGTCCGTCGGTTTGAAACCTGTGCGCTGGAGCCGCGCGCCAATCGTGCGGGCACACAGCAGGCTGGCGGGAACATCCACATTGCGTGTTGAGACGAACAGCGAATGCCCGGCCCAATGGTCCGAAAAGGTCTGGGGTGTGCCCATCCATTCCCATTCGGTCAGGTCGCTGGTCGAGTCGTGATGGATGGAGAGGAAAAAATCCGCATCGGGAACGCTCGCGGGACGTGCCTCAAGCGATTCGATGCGTCCGTCGGCGTTGACCAGCGTGACACGCAGGCCGCGTCGTTTCAGCGCTGCGGCCACTTGCAGCGCCAGATCGTGATTGAACGCCAGCTCCGGACGACCGCGCGCGGAGATGGCTCCCGGCGCGTCGATCGTGTGACCAATGTCCACAGCCACCAGCGGTGCCTCTGCGGCGGCTGCCGTCCAACACGCCAGCGTGGTCGCACACGCGGCCAGCCAGCGTTTATTGGTCGTCCGGCTCATCTTTGTGTTCGGACGCTTTGCCCTTGTCCGATGCGGAGGGTTTTTTTTCGGGCGCCGCATACAGCGCATCAATCTGCTCACGAGACAGGAGGTCCATGTCCCAGTGAGAGGTCTGGCGCAGCTTTTCCTCATCACACAGAACCACGAACTTCTTGCGAATGCGTTTTGTTGCCATGTTCTCTCTCCCGTTTCGGATGATCGGATGCGGCGGGATGCGGCACCCTCACTCGCCTCAGGCTCCGGGGGACGAAAAACGCTGGCCTGAAATTGCCGGATGATAGATCGGTTGAATGACGTTTCCGGCCGGGTCGGTGCAGTGAAAACTGCGTGCGCCGTCCGCATGATCGTGCGGCACATCCAGCACGTTGACGTCTTTGGCTTTCATGAAGTCATACCATTCTTGCAGTTGCTCTTTGGTGTCGACGACGAAACCGAAGTGGTCGAGATACTGTACGCCACTGCGCTCACCTTCACGGTTGCGCCCCAATGAAAGGTTGTCGTTTCCGAGGGTCAGATATACGAGATTGGGGCTGGCGCGACGCAGCACTTCCATGCCGATGATGTCGACATAGAAACGCTCGCACTCTTCCAGGTTGGGGACGACCAGCGCAAGATGCCGCAGGCCATTGAATGGGGCGGGACGATTCGCCATGATGGATTCCTTGTGTTGCTTGACTAGAGCTTGCTATGGTGCCCGCCTTGAGCGCAGATGCCAAACCAAATCAAGGAGCCTATATGTACTGCATCGTAGTCAAAAACGTGGTCAAGGAAGGTTGCCGGGATGAATACCTCGCAGCCATGTTGCCGAACGCCAAGGCTTCGTTTGAGAATGAAGCGGGCTGCCTGGCGTTTGATGTACTTGAAGCACGCGAAGAGCCCAATACCTTCTATCTTTACGAAATCTATACCAGCCCCGAAGCGCTGGAAATTCATAAGCAGACCGAGCATTATCTGAACAGTCGGCCGTTGATCAAGGATTTGCTGGCAGAAGTGTCGGTGTTGCGTGCTGATGTGATCGAAATGAACCCCGCGAGCCGCTCAGGCGCGCAGGAATAATAAAAACTGTAGTTCTCTGATAGCCAATTTTTGGGAACGGGAGAGCGGTACATGGAACAGGTTCAGACTTTCATCGAAGTCAATTTGATGCCATACGCCTGGAATATCTTGATGGCGTTGGTGATTTTCATTGTCGGCAAATGGATTGTCGGCAAGCTGGCCGGCATCACGAGCAATCTGTTAGACAAAAGGATGGATACCGAGGTGGCCAAATTCCTGGCCACCCTGGTCCATATCCTGTTGTTCGCCTTTGTCGTGATCGCTTCGCTGGATCAGCTGGGCGTACAGACCACTTCGCTGATTGCGATTCTTGGTGCGGCCGGCCTGGCCGTGGGCCTTGCACTGAAAGATTCGTTGGGCAACTTCGCGGCAGGGGTGATGATTATCCTGTTCCGTCCGTTTCGCGTGGGGCATTACGTCGAGGCTGGCGGCACAGCCGGCACGGTGCAGGAGATCAAGATCTTCGCCACCATCCTGACCACGCCGGACAATAAGGTCATCACCGTACCCAACGGCGCAATCCTGACGGACAACATCACCAATTATTCTGAGAAGCCCACGCGTCGTGTGGATATGGTGTTCGGCGTGAGCTACAACTCGGATCTGTCACAGGTGAAAAAAATCCTGGAAGAGGCCCTGGCTTCAGACGAACGCATCCTCAAAGATCCGGCGCCGGTAATCGCCGTAGGCGAATTGACGAATTGCTCGGTGAATTTTCTTTGCCGTCCCTGGGTAAACAGCGCGGATTACTGGCCGGTGCTTTGGCACATTACAGAAGAAGTGCAACGTCGTTTCTGCGC
>DATGNI010000042.1:0-2061 GCA_035306825.1 Azoarcus sp.
CCGACCGAACGGATGGTCACGAGCAGCCCCCAGAAGGTACCGAGCAGACCCAGAAAAATCAGAAGACCAATGAGGTAACGGGACAGATCGCGCTGCTCTTCAAGGCGTACCTGCACACTGTCGAGGATGGAGCGCGTCGAGCTCGGAGAGAGCTGGAGCACCTCGCGTCCGCGCCTCGACAGCACCTTGCTCATCGGTGCAAGCAGCACCGGCCTGACGTTTGGAAGGTGACTGGCGTGGCCGGACTGGAACGCATCAATCCACACCACCTCTCGCTGCAGGCGCCAGACTTGTCGCAAATTCACCGCAATGCCGATCGCCAGCACCAGCATGATCACGCTGTTAAACGCTGCATTGGCGAGGAAAGCGTGCTTGAGTTGTGGAACCAGCGCTGCTGCAAGCATGGCGACAAGCGCCAGAAACACCCCCATCCAAGTGGTGACGTGAAGAGGGCGGGTGAATTCCGTACGTTCCATCATGTCTTCCTTGATCGAGGTACAACGCGGTTCATGGTTTCGGGTTCGGACGCAGCGCGGCACATGAACGGACATTCAAACGTTGCCATAACATCCAGGGTACGGCCACCGTAAGTACCCCGATAGCGTTTGCGCACCAATCCAGAAGATCCCCCGAACGGTAGGGCACAAAGGCCTGGGCAAGCTCGATTGCGAGACCGTAAACAAAAAGCGCGACGATGATTCTTTTTGCGCTTCTCGGCCATGCCGCCAGACCCAGTACGGCAAATCCAGCGAACACAACGAAATGCATGATCTTGTCGCGCCCGTCGGCAAGGTCAATGCCGTCCGGAGCCGGTAACAGCGCCACAATGAACCCGCCGCACAAGGCCAGGAAAAAGCAAGGCGCAAGCAAACGCCTGAATGCGGAACGTAGCAATGAACTCATGGGTGACTATCGTGGACGAAGATGAGGTTTTTGGGCGACGCGGAAATATTTTGATGCCCGAAAGAATGCTCGCAGGCTGGTCCGGCCATCCTGCATCTCGTTGCACAGCAAATTGGCGCGGCACCATACATTCGTATATTACCCTTGCACTATGCGCGGATTGATTCCGCACTTCACAGGAAAGAGTATGACACTACGCAGCAGACGTCGAATATGTCATGGGGCTTTGCTTGCCGGTATTTTTTCCGTGTTTATCGGTGCAACGGCCAGCGCGCAAGCGCCGCGCGTGCATACGGTCGCTCAAGGACTGGAAACGCCGTGGTCGCTGGCTTTTCTGCCCGACGGAAACATGCTGGTGAGCGAGCGCGAAGGCCGGCTGCGACTGATCGAGCCGAACGGCAAACTGTCCGCACCGCTCGACGGTGTGCCGGAAGTATATGCCAGCGGGCAGGGGGGCTTGCTCGATGTCGTGCTCAGCCCGGATTTCGAACGCGATGCGACGATCTTCTTCAGCTACGCCGAGCCCACACCCGATGGCGCACGTACGGCCGTCGCGCGCGCTCGTTTTGATGCGCAAAACCTGCGTCTTGAAAAAGTGGAGCGGATTTTTGCGCAGCAAGATGATCCGTCCGGAGGGCATCATTTCGGCTCACGTCTTGCGTTTGATCGCGACGGCATGCTGTTCGTCACGCTGGGGGACCGCAACACTTTCCGCGAACGTTCCCAGCAACTCGACAGCCATCTCGGCAAGATCGTGCGCATCGCGCCGGACGGCTCCATCCCGCCCGACAACCCGTTTGTGGAACGTGACGACGCACTGAGCGAGATCTGGTCTTACGGTCATCGTAACGTACAGGGCGCCGCCATTCATCCGGACAGCGCCGTGTTGTGGACACACGAACACGGCCCTCGTGGCGGCGATGAAGTGAATCGTGTGAAAGCCGGCGCAAACTACGGCTGGCCAGAGGTGACGCACGGTCGCAGTTACGTCACGCGCCTGCCGTTTGGCGAAGCGACCGAACGGGAAGACGTCGAAGCACCGTTACATTATTGGACGCCGGTATCGATCGCCCCGGCCGGCATGGCGTTTTATACGGGCGAAGCCTTTCCGCACTGGCAGGGCGACCTGTTCGTCGGTGCGCTGGCCGGACGCAAGGT
>DATGNI010000043.1:0-5878 GCA_035306825.1 Azoarcus sp.
ATGCGCTGCGTGTGCGTTGAGGCTGGCTGGCAATCATCCGGATCTGATCGTAGTCATGCCGCCCGAGAAAGAGGGCGGCGAGGACGGGCCGCGCAGTTCCGGGCAGATCGTTATTGACCAGATCCGCGCCTTGGCCGATGCGCTGGCGGTGACGGGACATCAGAGTGCGCGAAGAGTGGTGGTGGTCGAACCCGCCGAAGCGATGAACGTGTTTACCGCCAACGCGCTGCTCAAGCTTCTTGAGGAACCGCCGGTGGGCTGTGTGCTGATCCTCGTTTCATCGACGCCGCGCCGCTTGTTGCCCACGATTCGTAGCCGCTGTCGGATGTGGCCGGTCGCGCGCCCGCGCGCCGAGGAGGTCGCTGCATGGCGCGCGGAACAGGGTGCGCAGGACGCCGCGCTTCTCGATGTGGTGGGCGGTTTGCCGCTGGCGGCCGGACGTTTGGCCGAACGTGGTTGTGGCACATTGCTTGCGCGGTTTGTGCGCGACATGGTTCGCCTGCCCGATCAGGATGATGCGGTGTCGCTTGCCGGGCAGTGGGAAAAATGGCTCAAAAGCAAGGAAGCGGCTGTTGCCGGTTTTGACATGGTTTTGCTCACCGACTGGATGCAGCGCTGGATAGCAGATCTGGCTGCATTGCGTCTTGGTGGGCGGATACGCTTTTTTCCGGCGCAGCACGAGCGTATTGCGGCACTTGCGCAACGCACTGAAATAAGCCGGATAGCGACCTGTTACAATGATTTCCTGCGAATCCGCCGTGTTGCTCAGCATCCGCTGAATACCCGGTTGATGCTTGAGGACATGCTGTTGCGCTACGTGCGCGCATTGAGTGGAACCCGATCATGAACGAAACGGTGAGTACTCAGACACGCCCCAGCGTGTTGTCGATGAATATCAATTCCAAACCCGCGCTGTACGCAGCGTATATGCCTTTTTTGGCTAATGGCGGAATCTTCATGCCGACGCCCAGAACCTATGCGGTGGGTGATGAAGTGTTCGTGTTGCTGCAACTCATGGACGACCCGACCAAGCATGCCGTCGCGACCACGGTGGCTTGGGTCACGCCGCCTGGTGCGCATGGCGGCAAGATTCAGGGTGTGGGCTTGAATTTTACTGCGGACGACGCAGGCCGTGCATTGCGCTCGCGCATTGAAACCTTGCTTGCCGGACTGATTGGTTCGAGCCGACCGACACATACCCTTTGAATCATCCGGTGGGTTCTCAGTTACGATGGTGACTCCATCTAATTGAAAACATCACTTCGGTTGGCCGTAATGTTTGTTGATTCCCATTGTCACCTGGATTTTCCTGACCTCGCCGAGCGTGAGGATGAAATTGTCGCCGCGATGCGCGACAGGAACGTGAACAACGCTTTGTGTATCTCGGTCACGCTAGAGAATTTTCCTCGCGTGCTGGCCGTGGCCGAGCGTCACGAAGGCTTTTTCGCCACGGTGGGGGTGCATCCCGACAATCAAGACGTGGAGGAGCCGGATGTGGCCCGTTTGGTGGCGCTGGCGGCGCACCCCAAAGTGGTCGGCATCGGCGAGACCGGGCTCGATTACTATTGGCACAAGGACGAGCCGGAATGGCAGCGCCAGCGTTTTCGTACCCATATCCGGGCTGCACGCGAATGTGACAAGCCGCTCATCATTCACACCCGCGCCGCTGCGGCGGACACGCTGCGCTTGATGCGCGAAGAGGGCGCTCGCGAATGTGGTGGAGTGATGCACTGCTTCACCGAATCCCGCGAAGTTGCGGAAGCCGCGCTTGATCTGGGCTTCTATATATCCTTTTCTGGCATCGTCACCTTTCGCAACGCCGCCGACCTCAAGGAAGTGGCAAAATTTGTTCCGCTCGATCGGATGCTGATCGAGACGGATTCGCCCTACCTGGCGCCGATGCCGCATCGCGGCAAAAAGAATGAACCCGCCTGGGTCGTGCATGTCGCAGAAGAAATTGCCCGGCTGCGCAGCGAACCGGTCGAGCATATCGCAGCTGTTACCCGTGAAAATTTCTTCAGGCTATTCCGCCATGCTCATTCTGATTAAACCGCTGCGTTCGTTTGCTCTCGCCATGATGCTGGGGCTGGTCGCCACGTGCGCGTTGGCAGACAGTTATAACGATGCCCTCAATGCGGCCCGGCATGGCCGCACTCAGGAGATCGTCTCGCTGCTTCAGCGCGGGGTGGATCCGAATGCGATTGATCGTCAGAACAACAGTCTGCTTATTCTTGCTGCACGAGAAGGACACCCGGATACGGTCAAAGCCTTGCTTGCAGGGGGCGCTGACCCTTCGTACCGTAATCAGGCTGGCGATTCGGCACTGATGCTCGCCACGCTCAAGGGTGAGCAGAAACTCGCCGAGATGCTGCTCGAAGGTGGCGCGGAACTGGACCATCATGACGGTTGGAACGCATTGCATTACGCGGCGCTGTCCGGCCAGCTCGATTTGCTCAAGAAATTTGTTGCGCATGGAGCGGATGTCAATGCCCTTGCGCCGAATGGCGCCAACGCGTTGATGCTCGCAAGCCGCAACGGGCACATTCATATCGTGCGTTTTCTGCTCGCAACAGACATCGATCTGTATCAGCAGACGGATCAGGGACAGGACGCAGTGGCCTGGGCGCTCTCCAGGCGCAATACCGACATCGCCGACCTGATCGAGCAAGCACGCCTCGCGAAACCGCGTCGTTGAGCAGGCTTCCGACACTTCGCCCGTTCGCATGGTGTCGATGAAAATACGTTTTGGGAGGATTCATGAGCGCTATCGAAAACTTGAGCGGGCTCTCCGCACGCTATGCCGCGATTCGTCGCGACATCCACGCCCATCCTGAACTCGGCTACCAGGAATACCGTACGTCGGAACTGGTAGCGAAGCACCTCGAATCGCTCGGCATCGAAACCCATCGCGGTATCGGTGGAACGGGTGTGGTGGGGGTGTTGCGCGCCGGTAGCGCGGAACACTCGATCGGTCTGCGCGCCGATATGGATGCGCTGCCCATTCTCGAGCAAAACAATTTCGAACATCGCTCCCGCAATGAAGGTTGCATGCACGCCTGCGGTCATGATGGTCACACCACCATGTTGCTCGCCGCGGCCGAAGTGCTGGCAAAGCAGGGCGGTTTTGACGGAACCGTGTATTTCGTCTTTCAACCGGCCGAAGAAGGCAAGGCCGGTGCCAAGGCGATGATCGAGGATGGGATTTTCGATCGCTTTCCGATGGATTCGATTTTTGGTCTGCACAACTGGCCCGGCTTGCCACTCGGCAGCTTTGCTGTGCATTCCGGCCCGGTAATGGCGAGCGCCGATCGTTTTGACGCGATCGTCACCGGCGTCGGTTCGCACGCGGCGATGCCCCACCTCGGCGTTGATCCGATCCTCGCTTCGGCCGCACTGGTGCAGTCGTTGCAGAGCATTGTCAGCCGTACGCTCGACCCGTCTGATGCGGCAGTGGTGTCCACCACCGTGTTCCGTGCCGGGAACACCTTCAATGTCATCCCCGAACGCGTCGAGCTGGCCGGCACGATGCGAACCTTCACCGAGCAGGCGCGCGACACGGTACGCCGACGCATGCAGGAAGTGTGTGACGGGATTGGGGCTGCGCATAATGTTCAGGTCGATTTCATCTGCCACCCGGGCTACCCCGCAACCATCAATACGCCGAACGAGGTCCGGCTGTGCACCGAGGTTGCTCGCGAAATAGTGGGCGTTGCCGCCGTTGCCACAGAGGAACGTCCCAGTATGGGGTCGGAGGATTTCTCCTTTTTCCTGCAACACAAACCTGGTTGCTACGTCTGGCTGGGCAATGGCCCGGGTGAGAACGGCTGCATGCTGCACAACCCGCTTTATGATTTCAATGACGAGCTGATTCCGGTGGGGGCGGCCTACTGGACGGCCCTTGCACGTCGCCTGTTGCCGGCATGATGAGCGTATCGCTTGTCTGGCGCATGATGGTGCGCGATTTTCGGGCAGGCGAACTGCATCTGCTTGGCCTGGCCATTGTGATCGCGGTGGCGTGCCTGACAAGCGTGGGTTTTTTGTCCGATCGTGTCTCGCGCGGTCTGGATCGAGAGGCGAATCAGGTTCTGGGGGGTGACCTGCTGTTGCGCGCGGACCAACCCTGGGAGGACGCGCCGCTTGCCGAGGCGCGCCAGCGTGGCCTTGCGCTGACGGAGACGGTGCTTTTCCGGAGCATGCTGGGGACTGCCGAAAAGGTTGAATTGGCCGGCGTCAAGGCGGTTGGCGAAGGGTATCCATTGCGCGGCGCGGTGCGCATCGCGCCCGGCCCGGGCGCAGCCGATGCGGAAGCTGAAGACATTCCTGCGCCGGGCGAGATCTGGCTCGATGAGCGCTTGTTCGCGCGCCTCGGCGTGGGCGTCGGAGACCAGGTTGAACTGGGCGAACGCAGCTTGCGCGTGGCGGCGATGGTGACTTTCGAGTCTGAACGTGGCGCGAATTTTTTCAGTTTGTTGCCGCAGGCGCTGTTCAACCTGAACGATTTGGATTCGACCGGGCTGATCCTGCCCGGCAGCCGTGCGACCTGGCGATTGCATTTTGCCGGTGGGGTGCAGCAGATCGAGGATTTTAAAGCCTGGATAGAGCCACGTCTGGGACGAGGTGAAGCGCTCGAAACGGTGGATGAAACACGTCCCGGCATGTCGTCGTCGCTGGATCAGGCACAGCGTTTTCTGCGACTCGCCGCCTTGCTTGCGGTGATTCTTGCGGCGGTGGCGGTCGGTTTGTCGTCACGGCGCTTTCTTCGTCGCCACCTGGACGCCTGCGCAATCATGTGCTGTTTCGGCGCTTCGCGCCGGCGCGTGGTGATGGCTTTCATCGGAGAGTTTGCGCTGTTCGGCCTGCTCGTGGCGCTTGCCGGGGGCGTGCTGGGATGGGGCGCACAGACGCTGCTTGCGAACGGGGTGGAACGTCTGGTCGAGGTTGAATTGCCCGCGACGTCTCCGTGGCCGCTTGTATATGGCGTAGTGGTCGGCTTCATGCTCCTGATTGGTTTCGTCTTGCCGCAACTGCTGCAATTGCGGCACGTCTCGACGCTGCGGGTGCTGCGACGGGAACTGGGCGCCGTGGAACCGGCCAGCGGCGTAGCCTGGCTGGCGGGCGTTGCGACGCTGGCTGGCTTGACCGTGTGGGTGGCGGGCGATTTGCGCCTCGGCAGCCTGGTGATGACGGGGTTTGCCGGCGCCTTCGGCGTATTCGCGCTGTGTGCCTGGATGGTGTTCGGGCTGCTCGGAAAGCTGCGAGAACAGGGCTGCTTGCGTGGTGGAGGGTGGCGCTATGGCATGGCTGCTTTGTCACGCAGGACTGGCAACAGCGTACTTCAGGTCAGTGCCTTGGGAATGGGGGTTACGGCCCTGTTGCTGCTGACGCTGGTGCGTGGAGACTTGATCGACACTTGGCAAAACAAGACGCCGGTCGATGCACCCAATCGTTTTGTGCTCAATATTCAGCCCGCCCAGCAAGCGGAGGTGCTGAAGCATTTTGATGCCGCCGATCTGCCCCGACCGGGTATCGAGCCGATGGTTCGCGGTCGCTTGGTCGCGATAAATGGTGAAACGGTGGATGCAGAACACTATCAGAACCGTCGCGCCCAACGGCTGGCCGAACGCGAATTCAACCTGAGTTATGGCAGCGATCTGAGCACAGGCGTCGAGGTCGTGGCGGGAAAATGGCATGGCGAAACCACTGAGCCCCAGTTTTCGGTGGAGCAGGGGCTTGCACAGCAGCTCGACATGCAGCTTGGAGACGTACTGACCTTCAATGTCGCGGGACGCGAAGTGGAGGCGCCCATCACCAGCCTGCGAGCGCTGGAATGGGATTCGATGCGGGTTAATTTTTTCGTCGTTGCGGCGCTGGGCATGTT
>DATGNI010000044.1:0-2229 GCA_035306825.1 Azoarcus sp.
GCCCGTACGATCAGGATCTGAACCAGCTCCGGCAGCGCGTGTTGCTGATGGGACAAAACGTCTGTCAACAGACGCGCGACGCGATGCTCGGCTTTGCCGAAGGGAATCGCGACCTCATCGAACAGGTCATCCTGCGCGACAAACTGGTCAACCGCGAGGAGATCGACCTCGACGAAATGTGCGTCCAGATCATTGTCCGCCACGCCCCCGCCGCCTCCGATCTGCGCATGCTGACCTCGACGATGCAGATGATCACCGATCTTGAACGCGTCGGTGACGAAGCCAAGAAAATCGCCAAAGCCGCGCGTCAAATGCAAGGCGCCGACCCGGCCACGGTGCCGGAAATCAAGCTGTTCAAGATTGCCGAGCATGTGGTGCAAATGCTTGAACAGGCATTGGATGCTTATGTGCGCTGGGATGTCACCGCCGCGCCAGCGATTGCACGCGAAGACAAAGACGTCGATTCCATCATCAAGGCGGCCGTCGTAGATCTCAGCGAAAGCATGCAACGTTCATCCGCCACCGTTGTACACGGTATCAACATGCTGCAAATCGCTCGCTCCATTGAACGGGTCGGCGATCACGCCACCAACATTGCCAAATACGTGGTCTTCATGTCGCGGGGCGAAGATGTGCGCCATCGGTCGATCAAGCATATAGAACGGGCGATACGCCCGGAAGACTGACCCTCACGTTCCCGACCGGAAAAAGAAAAAGGCAACGGTTCATACCGCTGCCTTTTTTATCGCGCCAGATTCATCAACAATCAGGCTGACGGCGGAACGTAGCCCTCGACCCGATCAGCGCCCTCGCCAAAGAAATGGCGCTCCATCTGTTCGGAAAGATATTTGCGCGCTTTCGCATCCATCAGGTTCAACCGGTTTTCGTTGATCAGCATGGTCTGATACTGCACCCATTGCTGCCACGCTTCCTTGGACACGTTTTCATAGATGCGCTTGCCCAGATCGCCCGGCACCGGCGGGCGCTCCAAGCCTTCGGCTTCGCGGCCGAGTTTGACGCAATTGACCGTACGGCTCATATTTTTCCTCTCGAAAATGTATTGACTGACCCGACAATTCTACCCGATCCGTGCCGGTGGGCCGTCCAGGGCATGCCGCGTCACAGGGCTTTTCGAACATGGCGGGCGCCCGCGGCGAACGCCCCCGCAAACAGACCAACACCTCGCTCACACCGCCTTGGCGAACACTTTGGAGCGGCGTTGATAGTTGTACAGCTCCTGGCGTTGCTTCGGCAATGTATCCGGCCCGACCTCGACAAAACCGCGCTCGCGGAACCAGTGTGAGGTGCGAGTGGTAAGGATGAACAGGCGACTCAGCCCCATTGCGCGAGCGCGCTTTTCCAGGCGTCGCAGCAACTGATCGCCGAGGCCAGCGCGGCGATATTCCGGCGCCACCGCTAGGCAAGCCAGCTCGGCCGAACCTTCGTCGCCGAAGGGATACAAGGCCGCGCACCCCACCAACACCCCGTCATGTTCGGCCAGTGTGAAACGTTCGACTTCCTGCTCAAGCAGCTCGCGAGGCCGCCGCACGAGCGCGCCTTCGGCTTCCATGGGCGAAATGAGCGCGACCAGCGCCCCCACGTCTTCAACACTCGCCTCACGCATGCGAAACAACGGATCACGCGCGACGACGGTACCCACCCCGGCATGGGTGAAGAACTCAAGCAGCAGTCCGCCATCCTTGTCGTAGTCAATCAGGTGCACCCGTCCGACGCCCCGGCGCACCGCGCGAACCGAACCCGGCAAATAATAGTGCAGGTCTTCCGTCAGCCCTTCGTTCGCATCGAACATGCGCTGTGCGGTTTCCGCGGTGACCGAATCGATCAAGCGCCCGTCCGTGTCGAGCAGGCCCGGCGCATCACATAAATAGACCAGTTTTTCGACCTTCAACGCCACCGCCACCGCCTCGGCGACATCTTCCATGCTGAGATTGAAAATCTCCCCCGAGGGCGACAATCCGAGCGAGGTGATCAGCACCACGTTTTGCTGATCGAGATCGGCATTGATTTCTTCATCGATGATCTTGCGCACCGCGCCGGTGTATTGGTAATCCACGCCATCCACAATCCCCACCGGACGAGCGGTGATGAAATTGCCGCCCGTCACGCGAATATGACTGCCCGCCATGGGCGTGTTCGGCAGGCCTTGCGAGAGCAATGCCTCGATTTCCACGCGCGTGACCGACATTGCCACCTTGACGCATTCCAGCG
>DATGNI010000045.1:0-2403 GCA_035306825.1 Azoarcus sp.
CGGCGCCAATATGGGCGACGACACCCTGTATTCCGGCACGGTTGCGGCCGCCACGGAAGGGTTTTTGCTAGGCGTGCCGTCAATTGCGTTTTCGCTGGCGAGCAGATCGGCGAGTGATTTCAGTGCGGCGGCGAGTGTGGCGCGCGATCTGGTGGAGCGGTTTATCCGCAACCCGTTTCGTGAGCCGATCTTGCTGAACGTGAATATTCCTGATTGCAGTACGGAAGAATTGAAGGGGATACGTGTCACCCGTCTGGGCAAGCGCCACAAGGCGGAGCCAACGGTGCGTGGCACGACGCCGCGCGGCGATACGGTGTACTGGATCGGGCCGGCCGGACAGGCGGCCGATGCGGGCGAGGGGACGGATTTCAGCGCGGTGGAACAGGGCTATGTATCCATTACCCCGCTGCGTATTGATCTGACCCACAACGGGCAGATGAGCCCGGTATTGGAGTGGCTTGATGTCTGAGGTGGGTGTGCGGGAATCGGTGCACAATGGCCGGCGCGCCGCGGCGCGCATGGTGGAGAGGCTGAAAGCCCAGGGCATTCGTGATGAACGGGTGCTGGATGCGATGCTGCGCGTGCCGCGGCAAAATTTTGTAGACAAGGGGCTGGCCTTCAGCGCGTATGATGATACGCCGTTGCCAATCGGTTTTCAGCAGACGATTTCGCAGCCTTATGTTGTGGCGCGTATGATCGAATTGCTGCGCGCGGGCGGCCGCGAGCTGGGCCGGACGCTGGAAGTGGGTGCAGGCTGTGGGTATCAGGCGGCGGTGTTGTCGCATCTTGCGACTGACGTGTATGCGGTGGAGCGTATTCGCGGATTGCTTGAGCAGGCGAAAAACAATCTGCGCGCCTTTCGTTTGGCGAATGTACGTTTGAAACATGCGGACGGTAGTCTGGGGCTGCCAGAGGCGGCACCTTTCGATACCATCATCGTTGCTGCAGGTGCGCGGGGCATGCCGCACAGCCTGCGTGACCAACTGGCGCCGGGTGGGCGAATGATCGTGCCGGTGGGTGATGCGAAAGGAGACCAGTGGCTGGTCATGATCGAGCGCAGTGGCGACTCGTTCAGAGAAACCAGGTTCGAGGCGGTACGCTTCGTTCCATTGCTGAGTGGACTGGAATGAAAAAATCGATCAATTACAAAAAAATGTTGCGTACCGCGTTGCCGTTATCGGCTGCGGCCCTGATCGTCAGCTGCTCGACGACGACTCCGGCACCGTATCGTGACGCCAGCTCTGCGAGCCCTGCGCCAACCGCGCAGGCCGAGAGCCAATACCATACCGTGCGCCGCGGCGAGACCTTGAATTCGATCGCGCGCACCTATAACCAGAACGTTGCGGATCTGGTGGCCTGGAACCGTTTGTCGGATCCGAACCAGCTCAACGTGGGTCAGACCTTGCTGGTTGCGCAGGGCACGGGGCAAGAGACGCTGGCGAGCGGTACGGCGGAAGTGCGTCCGATTGCGATGCCGGGCGCCGGCAGCCCGACCGGAACGACGCCTCCGGCGACGAGCACACCACAGGTCGTGGAGACCCCGCAAGGCGGAAGCATGCCGTATTCCGATGAGGCATGGCAGGCGGGCGCCACGGGGGCGGATTCGCCGGGTGAGATCGCGATGATTTCGCCCAGCCCGAAACCGGACGAGAAAGTGGCGTCGATCTGGCAGTGGCCGGCCTCGGGGCAGGTACTGGCCTGGTTTGATGAAAATGGTAACAAAGGCGTGGATATCGCCGGCAACCCCGGTGATCCGGTGCTGGCCTCGGCGGCGGGCAGCGTGGTGTATGCGGGCAGCGGCTTGCGTGGCTACGGCAAACTGGTCATCATCAAACATAACGATGAATTCCTGACCGCCTACGCCCACAACCAGGATTTATTGGTGAAGGAAGGGGAGCAGGTGAAGCAGGGACAGAAAATTGCCGAACTGGGCAGTACCGATGCGGATCGCCCGAAGCTTCACTTCGAGATTCGCCAACAAGGTAAGCCGGTCGATCCCGCGAAGTTTCTTCCGGCGCGTTGATGATGAGGTAGGGAAATGTTCGATCCGGCCGAAAACGACGAAAACAACGTTGCACAGGAGCCGGATATCCCGCCTGAAGTAGAAGTCCTGGGAGGACGGGCGGCGATCAGGGCTACGGCGGGCGAGAGTGATTTTCTCAACGACGTTACCCAGATCTACCTCAACGAAATTGGCGCTAATCCCTTGCTCACGGCGGATCAGGAGCGCGCCCTGACGCGCCGTGTGCGCAAGGGCGACTTCGAAGCGCGCCAGACAATGATCGAGCGCAACCTGCGTTTGGTCGTCAATATCGCCAAACACTATCTCAATCGCGGCATTCCGCTGCTCGATCTGGTCGAGGAAGGCAATCTCGGCCTGATGCACGCGCTGGAAAAGTTCGA
>DATGNI010000046.1:0-14590 GCA_035306825.1 Azoarcus sp.
CCATTAAAAGACCATAAAAGAACAACAGCCCAAGTGGCTGTTTTTTTATGGCGTGGCGGAGACGGAGGAATTCAAACCCTCAATCCAGAAGTTGCCCTTCTGCGCCCTTCGCCGGCGCGAATACGACGAGCATTCGTTACGGTTTTTAGCCGGTCGCGCAATCCTGTTGCCGGGAAAGCGAGGGCGGGGCTGACGAATGCGCGGTTGGACGCAGAGGCGTTTCAGCAGCGTCCGCTCCCGTCACGGCGTACTGCGCAGCCGTCTTTCATCTGAACGGCCTCAACTGCATTTCGTATTTTTCCTTGCGACCGCCCGGATTGTCGGGCAGGCTTCAGTAATTCCATTGTCATGAAGCAGGAAGCGCACACATGTCGCTTGCACGGATTCATACCCGCGCCCTATCGGGGCTGAATGCGTCGCCGGTAACGGTAGAAGTGCATCTGGCCAATGGTCTGCCGGCGTTCAACCTTGTCGGCCTGCCCGATGCTGAAGTGCGTGAGGCACGCGAACGCGTGCGTGCCGCGCTGGTGATGTCTCAGTTCGAATTTCCGCAGCGGCGCATCACCGTCAATCTCGCACCGGCCGATTTGCCCAAGGAAGGTGGGCTGTTCGATTTGCCGATCGCGATTGGCATTCTGGTCGCCTCGGGGCAGGTGCCCGCCACAGCGCTCGACGATTGTGAGTTGATCGGAGAATTGTCGCTGGACGGCAGCCTGCGCTCGGTGCGCGGAGCGCTTGCGGTAGCGTTGGCGGCGGCGAAGGAAGGTCGGGTCTTGGTGGTGCCACAGGGCTGTGCGGATGAAGCCGCATTGGTGCGTTCAGCCAAAGTATTGTCGGCAAAGAGCCTGCTGGCGGTGTGTGCGCATTTCTCCGGGCATGATCGGATCGCCCCGCATGTGCTGCCCGAACGGGTCGTCGATTCGTTTCAGGGGCCTGAATTGGCCGATGTGAAAGGCCAGCCGCGCGCGCGACGTGCGCTGGAAGTGGCGGCTGCCGGTGCGCATTCAATGCTGTTTTTTGGGCCACCCGGCACCGGCAAATCGATGCTCGCGCAACGTCTGCCGGGCCTGCTGCCGCCGATGACCGAAAATGAGGCAATGGAAAGTGCGGCAATGCTGTCCATCGAGGGCAGCTTTGATGCTGCGCAGTGGGGAACGCGTCAATTCAGGGCGCCCCATCACTCGGCTTCTGCACCGGCGCTGGTTGGGGGTGGTGTGAGTTCCAGTCCGGGTGAGATCAGTCTGGCTCACCACGGAGTATTGTTTCTGGATGAATTACCCGAGTTTGACCGGCGTGTGCTTGAAGCCCTGCGCGAGCCGCTGGAAACCGGTCGTATCACGGTCTCCCGCGTGCGCAGTCGAGCTGAGTATCCGGCCCGATTCCAACTGGTTGCGGCGATGAATCCGTGTCCCTGTGGGTATTACGGTTCGCCCGACGGACGCTGCCGATGCACGCCGGACCGGATTGCTCGTTATCTGGGCAAGCTGTCGGGGCCGCTGCTCGATCGCATGGATGTGGTAGTTGAGGTTCCGCCAATCGAACCGGCTGCACTCACAACGCAGAAGTCGGGCGAGTCCAGCCGCGTGGTGGCGGAGCGGGTGGCGCGGGCGCGGGCGGTACAATTGGCGCGGCAAGCCGGTCCGAACGCGCTGCTCGGGCCGGCAGAGGTGGATCAACATTGCCTGCTGGATGCGTCGGGCAGGGCGCTGCTGGATGAAGCCATGCGGCGTCTGGGGCTATCTGCGCGAGGCTATCACCGGGTACTCAAGGTGGCGCGGACGATCGCCGATTTGGCGGAGGCGAAAAACATCGGCGCGGCGCATGTGGCCGAGGCGGTGCAGTATCGGCGGGTGCTGGAAGCTCGTCCGGGCGTTTGAACGGGTTTTGGGCCGACGCACACGCAAGGGGCGTCACGCTCTGCGGTTGCCTTCAAGCGTCGTCGCTTTTCAATGCGTGCGGTCCGCGCAAGACCTGGAATTCCGCCGGCAGCAAGCAGTTTGCCAAGGTGCGTTGGCCGAAGATGAAGCGGCCGTCGCAGATGAAGCCCAAATCGGCCCAGTCGACCTGCGTGTTGAGCATGTGCGTGGCGCGTTTGAGATCGAGCGATGGATCCTTTGCGAACAGCGCAAGAATCGAGCCGTCATAATTGCGGCATTCGTGCAGAAAGAAAGGCTCGGCGCGGCGCGTGCGCTGGTTGACGTAGATCCGTGGGCGTTCGCTGATGTGATGCAAACGCCCCCATTGCCACCAGTTGGTTTCGTCAAAATGGCGAATGCGGCGGGCGAGCAGCGTGTGCTTGTGACGTTTGAGCTGCGGGTGCTGTTTGCCGAACAGCATGCGACGCGTCTGGCGGGTGTCGATGGTGGTCGAACAGACGAATTCCTGATTGCCGTCAGGATGCGTGAAGATGCGGTCGGCGCCCGACACCGCGCCGACGCGCACGTCGAACAGATCGCTCAGCGGCACCGTGTAACGTCCGGCAAGGAACATCAGTTGGCCATTGACGAAGGCGAAGGTGCGCCCGTCATGCATGGTTCGGTCGAGGCGGCTCTTTTCCCAGCGAAAGATGGCGCAGTTCGGCACGGCGTCGGAGAAGATGCGGGTGTCGCCGGTCTCGATGAAGTCGGTGATCGTGCCTTCGCTGAACAGTTTTTCGTTGAGGCGACGTGCAGCGGTGAGCTTGGTGAATTCACGCGGCACGATAAAAATCAGTTCGCCGCCCGGGCGCAGATGACGGATCGCCTTTTCGATGAAAAACAGATACAGGTTGCTGCGTCCGTCGAACAGGTCGCCATCGAGCAGGCGTTTGGTTTCCGCGCGGATGTCCTGATAGCGAACATACGGCGGGTTGCCGATCACGCAGTCGAACTGCTCGGATTCGGGATAGGCGAAGAAATCACCCACCCAAGCGCCCTTCGGTGCCACGTGCGGGTCGATTTCCACCGCTTCGCAGCACGCGATGTGTGCGCTGAAGGCGCCGTTTCCGGCGGATGGTTCGAGCGTACGCCCGCGGTTGCGACGCAGCGCAAGCATTTGCTCCACGATCGTGGACGGCGTAAAGACCTGGCCGAGTTCAGCGACGTTGAGCGCTCTCATGGTTCGATGATTTCTTGTAGATGAGTATTAAATGAAATCAGAGGGCGCGCGCCGAGGGCAAAGGATTCCCGCAATGCGTTGAGCAGGAAACGAGCGGCTTCGTCTGAGGATCGGTTGATGCGTTCCCGGTTGTTCGACCAGCGACACTGATAGGGCGGGTTGCTGCCGTTGGGCCGTAAATCCGCGAGGCTTTTCAGCGATGTCCAGAAAACATCTCCAACGGTAGCCTTGCTGACAGCAAGAAAATAATAATCGTGTTCGGTGTTGCAATCCAGGTGCTGCGCCAGCTCGCGGCAAAAATTTTCCCACGAATTGATGTTGAGCGTTTTCGGGTCGCGGCCAGTAAGGGCAAAAAACAAGCCTTCCTTGCTGGAAAGGTTGTCTTGAGAGCGAAAGGTCGAAACCTTGATGTTGACCGGCAAGAACAGGTCCGGGCCATGCACCGCAAAATCATACCAAAATCGGGCAGACGACACTTCGATGCTTAAACCGGCCTGCTGGAACCAGTCATTCGACAAGGCGAAATAACGGAGCGCGTCCGAGAGCTGCTTTTCATTTTCCTGAGAGTTGAGCCGGCCGTCTTCATTGCTGTTGGTAAGCGACAAGGCGTTGCTTGCAAGCGCTCGGGAAAGGTATTGCTGAAGGCGATCAAGAATCGCGACGCTCTGAAGCGGAGTCGACATAAGCGAATTCAGTAAATGGATGTTCGGATTGTACGTTGGGGCGAAAATTCTGTGTGCCGTGGATCGTTTCGGTTGGAGGCGGGAGCTATCGCAGTTCATCCGTCATCGGTATGCTTTTCATGCACCCGCTGAAACGTAGTCTGGCCCGGAAACCCGATGCACTCGTCCCAACCCAGAATCGCAGCGCTGCTTGCCGTGCTTGCTGCAATCGGTCCGTTTGCGATCGATACGTACTTGCCGGCATTTCCTGCGATGGCTCAGGCACTCGGCGCCACCCAACTGCAGGTGCAGCAGACGCTGACCATTTACATGGTCACCTTTGCCGGGATGGCATTGTGGCACGGCGCATTGTCCGACAGTTTCGGACGCCGGCGCGTGGTGCTGGTCTCGACTTCGTTGTTTGGCCTGGCATCGCTGGTGTGTGCGCTGGCGCAATCGATTGAATGGCTGTGGGTGGGCCGCGCCTTGCAGGGCGTGAGCGCAGGCGCGGGAATGGTGGTCGGGCGGGCGGTGATTCGTGACCTGTTCGACGGGGCGCGAGCGCAGCGCTTGATGTCGCGCGTGATGATGATTTTCGCGATCGCGCCTGCGGTTGCGCCAATCATCGGCGGCGTCTTGCTGCAACTTGCCGGCTGGCGTTCGATTTTTCTGTTTCTCGCAGCGTACGCGGGCGCGTTGGTGTGGATGAGCTGGCGTTTTCTGCCTGAAACGCTGCCGGAAGAAAAACGCCAGTCGTTGCGCCCGGCGGAGCTGGTGCGGGCCTATGCGCAGGTGTTTCGCAGCCTGCCCTTTTTCTTGCTGGTGGCTGCGCTGGCGTTGAATTTCAACGGCTTTTTCTTGTATGTGTTGTCCGCTCCGGTATTTGTGATGGAGCACCTTGGCCTGGGTCCGGGCGGCTTTTCCTGGCTGTTCGTGCCCATCGTGTTCGGCATGGTGGGTGGTTCGTGGCTGTCGGGACGCACGGCGGGAAAATGGAGCGGTCGGCGTGCGGTGGCAATCGGCTTTGCGGTGATGATTGGCGCGGTGTCATTCAACGTCGCGTACGCCGCGTTTTTTGCGCCGTCGCTGCTGTGGTCGGTGCTGCCGATTGCGGTCTACTCGTTCGGCATGGCGCTGTCGATGCCGTCATTGACCCTGTTCGCGCTGGATCTGTTTCCCGCGCGGCGAGGCCTGGCATCCAGTTGCCAGAGTTTTACCCAGGTGGGCACGAATGCGTTTACCGCGGGCTTGTTTGCGCCGTTGCTGTGGGCTTCACCGCTGACGCTCGGAGCCGGTGCAAGCGTATTTGTGGCCTTGGGCTTGTTGTGTTTCGTGCTGTGGCTGATGCTGGACGGAAGAGAACGCAACGCGGGGAGATAAGGCTCGCGTTCCGCACCCTGCGCAGACGGTGCGCGGAGCGTTCAGCACTGCTCCCACGGCAGACCTTCGAAGCGCCAGCCGTTGGTGGTGCCGCGATGGTGGTTTTCGTCAAGGTCGCCCTCAAAGCCGTCCTTGACGTTGTAGATCTGTTTGAAACCGGCATCGATGAGCTTTTCGCCCGCGGCTGCAGAGCGGGCACCGCTGCGACAGATGAGCAAAATGGGGCGGTCACCGTTGCCGACGAGTTTTTTCACTTCGCCCACAAAGCGCGGGTTGACTTCCCAATCCGGGCCGTCGTTCCACGAAATGTGGACGGCGCCTTTGGGGTGACCCACGAAGAGGTATTCGATTTCGCTGCGGACGTCGATCAGCAACGCATCCGGATGGCTGTTCAGCAGGGCGTACGCTTCTTTGGGCGTTAGATGCTTCATGTTGGCATTCTCCGCGGAAGAGTCAGTATATTAGCATGTGTTGCTATACTGGATTTCAATCTGGGGCCAATTTTTCCCGGACGCAAGGCCACAGATCCGGCCAGACAGCGCGAATGACGCGCAGCGTTTTCGGTGTGTGCAACGCGAGCCGGTTGGTTCTTCAGGTCAGCGCCGCATTGAGGGCGATGTCTCAAAGGCCTTCAAATTTTTCGTTGAAAGATGATTTTTCCTTTCAAGCCACGCTGAACACGGTTTGCCCCGTATTATTGGAATATTCCGCAGCTGCCATATGTTCCGACCATGAGCAACAAATCGCTGTACGACCTGCGCACGAGTTATGAAAAGGGGAGCTTCGAAGAGAATGAAGCGCAGCACGATCCCTTTGACCAATTCGAAAAATGGTTCGCCGAAGCGATCGCCAAGGGCTTGCCCGATCCCAACGCAATGAGCTTGGCCACGGTCGGCTCGGACGGGCGGCCGTCCACACGCATTGTGCTGATCAAGAGCTGCGACCGTGACGGCATCGTCTGGTACACCAACTACAACAGCCGTAAGGGACGTGAGCTGGCGGCCAATCCGTATGCCGCGTTGCAATTTTTCTGGATCGAACTTGAGCGCGTTGTAAGGATCGAAGGAAAAGTGGAAAAGGTGTCGGAAGAGGAATCCGATGCATATTTCCACAGCCGCCCGCTGACGCACCGCATTGGCGCCTGGGCGTCGAATCAAAGCGAGGTGGTTGCAGACCGCGGCGAAATCGCGATGAAGGCGGCCGAATATGGGTTCAAGTTCGGGCTCAAGCCGCCGCGCCCCCCGCACTGGGGCGGCTATCGGCTGCGCCCCGACTACTGGGAGTTCTGGCAGGGACGAGGATCGCGTCTGCATGATCGCTTCGCCTATGCTTTGAAGGACGATGGCGCTTGGACACGCGTCCGACTGGCGCCCTAGATGTGAGCACTCCGAAAACGTACTGGAGCGTTTGCCATGCGTACTGCAGACGGGTTCGATGGCATCAAAGGAGAACGAAAATGTTGACACGAATTTCATTGGGTCTCGTCGCGGCCCTGATGCTTTTGCTGAGCGGTTGCGCCAGCTTCCAGACGGGTCATCAGTTTGCGAGCGAGGCCGAATTGCTCGACACGCGTGGGCAACCGACGCGGGTCTGGGATAACGAAGACGGCACGCGCACCTTTGAATATTCCACTCAACCTCATGGCGGTACATGCTGGATGTACACCGTGGATGCCGATGGCGTCATTGTGGAGCAGCATGATGCATTGTCCGAGGCAAATCGCGCACGTGTACAGGTCGGCATGACCAAGAACGAAGTCACGCGTCTGCTCGGCCAACACCGCAGCGTGCAGTTTTTCGACCTGAAGAATGAAGAGGTGTGGGATTGGACGTTGCCTACCGAAATCGGTTTTGCGGGCAGCTATTTCAACGTACATTTTGTCAATGACGTGGTCGCCAGAACCAGCGCCTCGACGAAACATTTCGGCAACGGTGAAATGGGTTGGCATGGTGGCGGCTGGGGCGGTAGCGGGGGTTCCGGCTGGGGTCTAGGGGTTGGCATGCACCGTGGCGGCTTCGGTTGGGGCTCGCCGGGCTGGTTCGGCGGCTGGGGTTGGTAGTCGGAATGGCCCGGTTGCGTTAAAATCGAGCACTTTCGCTGAGGAGCGCTGCGACCCGACGCCGGTGATGTCTCCCGCCGGGCCAGGCTCAGCAATCGAACAACGGCGCTCGCAAACCCTTTACCGGGTTTGCGAGCGCCGTTTTTGTTGTTTTTGAGGTAGCCCTATGCAGCCCGACCGTACCGAAGAACTCCTTGCCCTGATGTCTGAACGCATTCTCGTGCTTGACGGCGGGACCGGCACGATGATCCAGCAGTACAAACTGTCGGAGCGCGAATATCGCGGCGAAGGGGTGACCGATCGTTTCATGGAACATCCGAGCGACCTGAAGGGCAACAATGACCTGCTGGTCGTCACGCGTCCGGATGTGATTCGTGAGATCCACCGCGGATATCTCGACGTTGGCGCGGACATCATCGAAACCAATACTTTCAATGCGACGCGTGTGTCACAGGCGGAATACGGTCTTGAAGATCTCGCCTATGAATTGAACCTGGAAGGTGCGCGTCTTGCGCGAGAACTGTGCGACGAATACACCGCTCGAGATCCGTCCAAGCCGCGTTTCGTCACCGGCGTACTCGGCCCCACCTCGCGCACGCTGTCGCTTTCTCCGGACGTAAATGATCCGGGCTTTCGCAATATCAGTTTCGATGCGCTGCTGGATGACTACTACGCCTCTGCCAAGGGGCTGATGGAAGGTGGTTCGGATCTGTTCCTGATCGAAACGGTGTTCGATACGCTGAACGCCAAGGTCGCGGTGTTCGCACTCGAAAAGCTTTTCGAGGATCTGGGCCGTCGCCTGCCGGTGATGATCTCCGGCACCATTACCGATGCCTCCGGACGCACCCTGTCGGGCCAGACGGCGGAAGCGTTCTGGAACTCGCTCTCTCATGCGCAGCCGATTTCCTTCGGACTCAACTGCGCCTTGGGGGCGAAAGAATTGCGTCAGTATGTGGAAGAACTCGCCCACATCTGTGACACCAACGTGTCCGCTCACCCCAACGCCGGTCTGCCCAATCCGCTGGCGCCCACGGGCTATGACCAGACGCCGGAAGAGCTTGGCAGTGCCATCAGCGAATGGGCCGAATCCGGTCTGCTCAACATCGTGGGTGGGTGCTGCGGCACCACGCCGGAGCATATTGCGGCCGTGGTACAGGCCGTGGAAGGCGTGCCGCCGCGCAAGATTCCCGAAGTCGAGAAGAAGATGCGTCTGTCGGGGCTGGAACCCTTCAACGTGGGCGAGGATTCACTGTTCGTGAACATCGGCGAACGCACCAACGTGACCGGTTCCCGGGCTTTTGCGCGGATGATTCTTGAAGGCCGCTTTGATGATGCACTGGCGGTTGCGCGCCAGCAGGTCGAGAATGGCGCGCAGATCATCGATATCAACATGGACGAGGCGATGCTCGATTCGGTCGCCGCAATGGAGCGTTTTCTCAAGCTCATTGCGTGTGAACCGGACATTTCACGCGTGCCGATCATGCTGGATTCTTCCAAGTGGGAGGTGATCGAAGCCGGCCTGAAGTGCATCCAGGGCAAGGGCATCGTCAACTCGATTTCGATGAAAGAAGGCGAAGAATCCTTCCTGCATCAGGCCAAGCTCGCCCGTCGATATGGTGCGGCGGTGATCGTCATGGCCTTCGACGAGAAGGGTCAGGCGGACACCTTTGCGCGCAAGACAGAGATCTGTGGTCGCGCCTACAAACTGCTTACGGAAGCCGGCTTTCCGCCCGAAGACATCATCTTCGACCCCAACATCTTCGCCATTGCCACCGGTATCGAAGAACACGACAACTATGCGGTCGATTTCATCGAAGCGCTCGAATGGATCAAGCGCGAGCTGCCGTACGCCAAGACCAGCGGCGGCGTGTCGAACGTGAGCTTCAGCTTCCGCGGTAATGACGCGGTACGCGAAGCCATCCACACCGTCTTTCTGTATCACGCCATCCGGGCCGGTCTGACCATGGGCATCGTCAACGCCGGTCAGCTCGGCGTGTATGACGATCTCGATCCGGATTTGCGCGAAAAAGTGGAAGACGTTGTCCGTAACCGTCGTGCCGGCGCGGGCGAGGCATTGGTCGAGGTGGCGCAGACGGTTCAGGGTAAGGCGAAGGACACCGGCCCGGATCTGGCTTGGCGCGAATGGGATGTGGAGGCGCGCCTGTCGCATGCACTGGTCAAGGGCATCACCGAATTCGTGGTGGAAGACACCGAAGAAGTCCGCGCGACGTACGAGGCTGAAGGAAAGCCGCCGCTGAGCGTTATCGAAGGGCCGTTGATGGATGGCATGGGCGTCGTCGGTGATCTTTTCGGCGCAGGCAAGATGTTCCTGCCGCAGGTGGTCAAGTCCGCTCGCGTCATGAAGCAGGCCGTGGCGCATCTGATTCCGTATGTCGAAGCTGAAAAATTGCGTACCGGCGCGACCGCCAAGGGCCGCATCATCATGGCCACGGTCAAGGGCGATGTGCATGACATCGGTAAAAACATTGTTGGCGTGGTGCTCGGCTGTAACGGCTATGAAGTGATCGACCTTGGCGTGATGGTGCCGGCCGAGAAAATCCTCAATGCCGCGAAAGAACATGAAGCGCAGGCGATCGGTCTGTCCGGCCTGATCACCCCGTCGCTGGAAGAAATGAGCCACGTGGCCGGCGAAATGCAGCGTCAGGGGTTTGAACTGCCGCTGCTCATCGGCGGCGCCACCACCAGCCGCGCACATACTGCGATCAAGATTGCGCCGCATTATGACCAGCCCGTGGTGTACGTGCCAGACGCCTCGCGTGCCGTGGGGGTGGTCACCTCGCTGCTCTCCGAAGGGCAGAAAACCGCCTACGCTGCGCAGATTGCCGCTGATTACGACAAGATTCGCGCCCAGCACGCCAACAAGAAGGGCGTGACGCTGGTCAAGCTTGAAGAGGCGCGTGACAACCGTTATCGCTGGGACAGCGTCGAAGGCTATGTTCCGCCCAAGCCCGCCCAGCTCGGCATCGAATCCATCGATGTGCCGCTGGCGGATCTTGTCCCCTACATCGATTGGGGACCCTTCTTCCAGACCTGGGACCTGGCCGGCAGTTATCCCAACATTCTTGAAGACGAAGTCGTCGGTGAAACCGCCCGCAGCGTTTTCAACGACGGCAAGGCCATGCTCGCCCGCGTTGTTGAAGAAGGCTGGTTCCAGGCCCGCGCGGTGTTCGGCCTTTTCCCCGCCAACACTGTTGACTGCGACGATATTGAAATCTACGCGGATGAAGCCCGCGACAAGGTGTTGATGACCTGGCACGGCCTGCGCCAGCAACACACACGCCCGCGCGGCAAACCCAACTGGTGCCTATCCGACTTCGTGGCGGACAAGGATTCCGGTACGGCCGACTACATCGGCGCATTTGCCTGCACGGCCGGTTTGGGCATCGAACCACACCTTGAGAAATACGAAGCCGAACTCGACGACTATCACGCCATCTTGCTCAAAAGCCTCGCCGATCGCTTCGCCGAAGCCTGCGCCGAATGGCTGCACGCACGCGTGCGCAAGGAGTATTGGGCCTACGCGCCGGATGAAACGCTCGACAACGCCGCGCTCATCAAGGAGCAATATCGCGGCATCCGCCCGGCCCCCGGCTATCCGGCATGCCCGGATCACACTGTAAAAGGTGATCTGTTCAAGCTCCTCGACGCCCCGAACAACGCCGGCATGACCATCACCGAAAGCTTCGCAATGATGCCCGCCGCAGCGGTCAGCGGCTTTTACTTCGCCCACCCGGAAAGCCATTACTTCGCGGTGCCGAAAATCGGACACGACCAGCTCGAAAGCTGGGCGAAGCGCACAGGGTTGAGTGTGCGCGAAGCGGAAAGATGGTTGGCGCCGTTGTTGTGATGCCTCGATGCGCTGAGCAGTGACGCCATGCGCGGCGTAGAAGCGCGTGGCGTCGGTAGCCGTACTGCACGCGCGTAGAGGTGGTCTCTCGAATGCGCAATGAAATGGTCGCCGTATCGCGTGCGGCCGAGCGGTATCTGGAAAAGTCACAGCGGCGGTCCATAGCCCTGCAAGGTGGGGTTGGGCGGTCCTTCCTTCTATAAGACGCTTCGTGGTGGATGTTTCTTTGAATTATGAATTGGATTGGGCCTTCCAATCAGGCCAGCCCCCCGCTAGCAGTGCCCGATTCAAGCAACAACCCGACGACTTTCAAGTCGTCGAAGAGCTTGGGTTCGAGCCGGCCGAAGACGAGAAGGGCCAGCACCACTGGTTATGGGTTGAGAAGCGCGGAGCCAATACGGAGTTCGTGGCGCGGCAGTTGGCGGCGTTCGCCGGCATCGAGCCCCGGTTGGTCAGTTTCAGCGGTCTGAAAGACCGCCAGGCCGTCACGCAGCAGTGGTTTTCCGTCGAGTTGCCGGCGACCAGGGTGATCGACTGGAACGGGTTCCGGCTTGAACTCGAGCATGCCAGCGACGAGGACGCCCGCATTCTGATGCATGTACGCAGCGGGCGGAAACTGCGGCGTGGCACGCATGCGGCCAATCGGTTTGCGATACGCCTGCGCGAGGTGAGTCAGCCGGCCGACGTTGAAGCGCGGCTGCTGGAGGTGCAGCGCCACGGCGTGCCGAATTATTTTGGCCTGCAGCGTTTCGGCCATGGGGGAGCCAACCTGAGCAAGGCCGAGGCGATGTTTGCGGGCCGGCGCGTTAAGGACCGCACGTTGCGCAGCCTGTATTTGTCCGCCGCGCGTTCCTTCCTGTTCAATCAGGTGGTGAGCGCGCGCATCGAGCGGCAGCTTGCGCACACGCCGTTGGCGGGCGATGTCTTCATGCTGGCGGGTTCGCAGTCGTTTTTTTGCTGGTCGGGTGGTGAGGCCGAGAGCGAGAACGAGAGTGCGATTCAGGCCCGGCTGGACTGCGGCGACATCCGGTTGACTGCGCCGCTGTGGGGGCGCGGCGCGGCTTTGACTCAGGCGCAGGCGGCTGAGTTTGAGGCCGAGGCGCTGGCGCCGTGGGCTAATGTTCGCGAGGGGCTGGAGCGAGCCGGGTTGAAGCAGGAGCGGCGCGCCTTGCAACTCCAGGTCGAGGACCTGCGCTGGGAATGGCGGGGTGATGAACTCGAACTGGCGTTTCGCTTGCCTACCGGAGCATTTGCGACCAGCGTGCTGAGGGAGTTGTTCATTACGCGTCCAGACGCATGACGTCGCCCGGCTGGATTTCGCCCGGGGCGAGTACCTCGGCATAGACGCCCATGTTGGGGTGGCCGTAGTGGTCGAGCAGCAGGCGCGGCACACGCAGGTCGCGTTCTGCAGTGTCAGGATTGACCTCGGTGGCGGGGCAGCGCTTGGTTTCCATGCAGATGCGAAAGTGTGCTGTGCCGATGGAGAAGGTCTTCCCCATGTGCTCCAGCTCGGAAAAAGCGGGCCAGCCGTCGAAGTAGATGTTGGCGCGAAAGCGCCGCGGATCGACCACGTGGCCGGAGCGCTGACTGAAATCGCGCACGGAGTCGAGGTTGATCAACGAGACGGCATTCATCATGTCCCGCGACACGATCGAGACGTCGGTGAAGCGGTTGTCCCGGCCTTGCGCGAACACCGGTTGCTGGTCCGGTTTGAGATCAAGAAAATCGGCGAGAAAGGCCACTGCCTTGTCGCGCCCGCCGGTGGTGGCCAGGCTGTCAGCGTAGACAGTGTGGCCGTCACGACGAATCTGCAGTTGCAGGGTGTCGGGATCGAACCGGCTTTGCAGCCCGGCGAGGCGGGCGACCTGCGCCAGCACGAAAAAGCGTTGCTTCGGCATGGGCTGAGGGGTGGCCGGATCGAAGCCGCTGTCGTGGCGGGCGAAGCCGAACACACGGTCATGCGGGAAGCCTTGTCCGGTCTGCAGTGGGACGGATTGCAGCGGCTGGGCGCTGAGACCTTTGACGGGGTAGTGGAAAAGCTGCCTGATCGTACCGTCCATCGGCGTGTCCTCGGAGTGCTTGCGCGAACGTCATGGAAACCGCATGTTGGCGCGGTGAATGTGCCGTTCCGGTGGAGTTTATGATTTCCTGCCTTTGCGCACCGCCCACGGCAACACATGCAACACGAAAAGTGCGATCAAGGTGGCAAGCACGGCCGTTGCCTCGTTGCCCAATCCGACCGCCACACCCATCGCGGCCGTCAGCCACAATCCTGCGGCCGTCGTGAGTCCGCGCACATTATCGGTCGCCTTGTCCTTGATGATGGTGCCGGCGCAGACGAAGCCGATGCCTGTGACGACGCCCTGGATCACGCGACTCATGGCGTCGTTCATGGACCAGGCCAGACCCGGCGCGATGACGAACAGCGCGGAGCCGAGCGCCACCAGCATGTGCGTGCGCAGCCCGGCGGACTTGCCTTGACTTTCGCGCTCGTAGCCCAGGGCCGCGCCGAGCAGGCCCGCCAGAAACAGGCGCAGCGTGACGCGCGTGAGATCTTCGAGATCGGACAGGTCCGAGAACTCGGCGGCTATGGTTCCTATGATGACATCCCAGGCGGACATGCCTTGTCTTCCCCGTGCGTGTTGTCATGGTCGTCTTCGGCGGGATGACGTCGAGCGCGCGACAGCGCCGTTCCCCCGCCCGCCACGCAGTCCGGGCAAGGCTTACAGCAGTTGCCGCAGAGCGAGGCCGAGCGTGAGCGCCGTGAAGCCGAAGGCGATCAGGACGAGCAAGCCGTTGCGGAAAAGGATAGCAGTTTCATGAACGGCATGCTGAACGCGATGGCATGGGTTTCGAACGGACGCAGAACTGCGGTGAGATGCGACCGCGAGAGGCGTCCCGTCGAACTTACGATCCGCCTGCACCCGTTACCGAAACGGGTGCAGGCACCGGCCGTGACCGCCTTCGGCCTGATGATCTTCTGTTTACTCTACTCGACGCGGATGTACTCCCCGTACACCGCCTTCACCCCATCGACGTCACCGGCAACGTCGACGGCGCGCGCCTTGGCCGCTTCGGATGCCGCGTTTCCGGTCAGCGTGACGATGCCGTCCTCGGTGTCCACGTCGATGTCAGCGTCGTTGAGTTCGGGGTGGGACGAGAGGGCTGAACGGACACGTGCCGCGAGGAAGGTGTCATTCACCCGGTCGGTGAGCGACGGACGCTCGTCGGCCGGATCGTAGATTGGCGGCAGAGGCGTGATGTCGGGGGCGGGAATCTGGGCAAGAATGAGCGGCTCATGTCCCGCTGGCGCATTCGACGGCGTTGCGGCATCGTGCGCGGAGACCGTCAACGGTGCCAACCCGGTGAGCAGACCGAGCAGACAGGTGATGGGCAGGGAAGGTACAGACTTCGTCATGTGCTTCTCCTTTTCGTTGCGCGATTCAAAAGATCGCTTTGCCATTGTGGCACCGTCCCGGTACACACCTTATGCCAGTATGAGCACCGGCGTCGAATTCCAGTTCC
>DATGNI010000047.1:0-28666 GCA_035306825.1 Azoarcus sp.
ATCACGAGGGCGTGACGCACCGAAAAGGGCGCGTGCGATTCTTCGCCCCCGTTGAAGCGACCCACCAGCATTTCGCGTTTGGCCGCAAAACCGGGACGTTTGACCCACTCGAAGCCGGCCGTGGCCAACGCCCGGCGCAACGCGCCACGCACGGACCAGGTGGCGAGGGTTGCTCCGGTGGCGGCCAGACGAGGCAATTCATGGATCAACTCTTCCGACCACATTTCCGGATTGGTGGCGGGAGAAAAGCCGTCCAGATAAAAGGCGTCTGCTTGCGCCTTCAATTGCGGCAAAAGTTGGCGTGCATCTCCGAACAACAACGTCAGCACGATACGCCCGTGGGCAAGATGCAGGCGATGAAAGCCCGGAGTCAGGACGGGCCACTGCTCCGTCAATTGTGTGACGAGCGAGGCGATTTCGGGGCGAGAGCCATGCGCGAGACGCAAATCCTCGCGCGTGAAGGGATGAAGTTCGGCCGAGACGAAATGGAGGCGTTCGCAACGCTGTGGGTCAGCTTCCCAGGCGGCCCAGGTCGCGAGGAAGTTCAGGCCCAGACCGAAACCGGTCTCAATGATCGTGAAATGCTCACGCTTGTGCCAGCGAGCCGGCAGGTCGTTGCCGGCGAGAAAGACTGTACGCGCCTGCTCCAGTCCGCCGGAACTGGAGTGATAGACGTCTTCGAAAGCTTCGGACCACGGCGTGTTGTCGTCGCGCAGAACGAGGCGAGCAGGAGTTATCCGCGACACGCGAGCCTGCCTTTGGAAGTGAGGTTCGGTTCAGTCAGCCTCGGGACGCATCTGTGGGAACAGGATGACGTCGCGGATCGATGGGGCATCCGTCAGCAGCATCACCAGCCGATCAATGCCGATCCCGCAACCGCCGGTCGGCGGAAGGCCGTATTCAAGCGCACGGATATAGTCGGCATCGAAATACATCGCCTCCTCATCTCCCGCCTCTTTGGCTTGCACTTGTTCCAGGAAGCGCTCGGCCTGGTCTTCGGGATCGTTCAATTCCGAAAAACCGTTGGCGATTTCACGCCCGACGATGAACAGTTCGAAGCGCTCGGTAATGTCCGGATTGGCGTCGTTGCGGCGCGCCAACGGTGAGACTTCAGCCGGGTAATCAATAATGAAAGTCGGCTCCCACAATTTGCTTTCGGCGCAGGCTTCGAACAATTGCAGTTGGAGGCTGCCCAGCCCGCCCGGTTTTGCGGATTCACCGAACGCGACGATCTGTTCACGCAGCCAGTCCATGTCGTGAAGCTGTGCTTCGGTAAAGTCCGGATGATGTTTGCGGATGGCCTCGACGATGGTCAGCCGCGCAAACGGACGTGACAGATCAAGCTCTTTGCCTTGATAGACGAAAATTTCGCTGCCGAGCGCCTCGCGTGCCGCGTGGCGGATGATGCCCTCGGTGAAGTCCATCAGGCCGTGGTAGTTCGCGTAGGCCTCGTAGAATTCCATCATCGTGAATTCGGGATTGTGACGCGGGCTCAGGCCTTCGTTGCGGAAGTTGCGATTGATCTCGAAAACACGCTCGAAACCACCCACGACGAGGCGCTTGAGGTACAGCTCTGGCGCGATGCGCAGGAACAGTTCCATATCCAGCGCGTTGTGGTGCGTAGTGAACGGCTTGGCCGTGGCGCCACCGGGAATGGGGTGCATCATCGGCGTTTCGACTTCGAGGAAACGATGCTCGATCATGTAATTGCGAATCGACTGCACCATGCGGCTGCGCGCGAGAAAGGTGAAGCGCGTTTGCTCATTCATGATGAGATCGACATAGCGCTGACGGTATTTCTGCTCAATATCACTGAGGCCGTGGTATTTGTCCGGTAATGGGCGCAAGCTTTTGGTCAATAGCCGGATTTCTGAACATTTCACCGTCAGCTCACCGGTGCGTGTTTTGAACAACGTGCCGGTTGCCCCGATGATGTCGCCGATATCCCAGTGACGGAAATCAGCATAGAGATCTTCCCCCACAGCGTCGCGCTGCACATACAGCTGAATGCGGCCGGAGACGTCCTGAATGGTGATGAAGCTCGCCTTGCCCATCACGCGCTTGAGCATGATGCGCCCCGCGACCTTTACCTCAACAGGCAGCGCTTCGAGTTCTTCGGACTCTTTGTCGCCATAGGCCTCGACCAATGTATCCGCGAGGTTTTCACGCGAGAAATCGTTCGGAAAGGCCCGGCCCCGTTTGCGCCAAGCCGCGAGCTTTTCGCGACGTTCGGCGATGATATGGTTTTCGTCCTGGGGCGGAGGGGTCTGGTCAGTCATGGCGAGGAAAGGAAAGAGTGAGCGGCAACGTGCGATGAACCCGCAATCTTCGCATGTTGATGCATGAGCGGGCAAATCTGGTTGGAATGTTTTCGTCTTTTTGAGCGCTCTTGATCGATCAATCAGAGCCTGTTCGGGTCATGCAGTTCTTGCGAGCAAGCTGCGCCCATCGCTGTTGCGGCGTTGTTTGCGAATGGGATAAACATCGAATGACGCGGCGGTGCCGATCCGGCGGGCCGGCGAGCGTGAGGTCTTATCCACCTGCACGCCGCGCGATCGACGCACGCACCGGTCGCGAGAATACATTTCGCGACCGGTGTGAATCAGGAAGCCTGGTTTTCCTGTTCCGGCAGGACGATATTGACTTCCAATACATCGCAGTGATCCTGCTTGTCGAGCTGGACCTTGATGGCATCCTGGTCGACCGAAACATACTTGGAAATGACCTGGAGCAATTCCCGCTGCAGGGCAGGGAGGAAATCGCTGTTGCCGGAATCGTCGCCGCGTTCATGGGCAATGAGAACCGAGAGCCGGTTTTTGGCAATGGAGGCGGTGGTGTTTTTCTTTTTTTCGCCAAAAAGTCGGGAAAGGAAAGACATGTCACTTCCCTCCGAACAGGCGCTTCATCAGGCCCGGTTTGTCATAGTTCACAAAGCGCATTGGGCGCTCCTCCCCAAGAAAACGCGCCACCACGTCAAGATAGGCTTCACCCACGTCGGTGCCCTTGAGGTGGATGGCAGGGGTGCCCTGGTTGGAGGCGTGCAATACGGATTCAGATTCTGGAATCACGCCCAACAGGGGTACGCGCAGCAATTCCTGCACGTCGGTGTAGGACAGCATTTCCCCCTCTTCAGCGCGTTTGGGCGAATAGCGGGTGATCAATAGATGTTCCTTGATCGGCTCTTTGCTCTCCGCTGCGCGACGTGATTTTGATTGCAAAATCCCCAGGATCCGGTCCGAGTCGCGAACTGAAGAGACTTCCGGGTTGGTCGTGATGATGGCTTCGTCGGCAAAAATGAGCGCCAGCACTGCGCCGCGCTCGATGCCTGCCGGCGAGTCGCATACGACGTAGTCAAAGCCCATCTCGCCCAGATCCTTGATGATCTGTTCGATACCCTCTTCGGTGAGCGCATCCTTGTCGCGCGTCTGGGACGCGGGAAGGATGAAGAGGTTTTCACACTGCCGGTCTTTGATCAAAGCCTGGTTGAGCTTGGCGTCGCCGGAGACGACGTTCACCAAGTCATACACGACGCGGCGTTCGCACCCCATGACCAGATCGAGGTTGCGCAGACCCACGTCAAAATCAATTACGGCGGTCTTGAAACCGCGCAACGCAAGGCCGGAAGCGAAAGCCGCGCTGGTGGTGGTTTTGCCTACGCCACCCTTGCCGGAGGTTACGACGACGACTCGAGTCACGATGGATTCCTTTCCTGTTGGCCGCGCTCAGTCGAGCTGCAGCGGTTCGATGGTCAATGAATTTCCGCGGTCGGCTTCGGTCATCAATACGCATGCTGCCTTGCCTGCGATGACCTGCGGGATGCCGTTTTCAAAGGTGCGGTAGGTGCCCGCGATGGCAACGATTTCCGGACCGAAGTTGGTTGCAAGAATGCGTACGCGCTCGTTGCCCTGAGCGCCGGCCAGGGCGCGTCCGCGCAAGGGCCCATAACAGTGGATGCTGCCGTCGGCAATGACTTCGGAGCCGCTGCTCATGCCCGCGAGGAGCACAAGGTCACCGCCCTGAGCGTATATCTGTTGCCCGGAACGCACTGGACGTTCGATGAACATGGTGGTGGCGGCCGGTGTTGCAGGTTGGGGCGGAGGCGGTGGAGGGGCTGCCCGCACGGGGCGCTCAGGCGGAGGGGCTTCGCGGCCGATTTCACCCACGTCATCGAGCAAGGCGATGCCGGCACGACGAGCGGTTTCGATGAATTCGGCGGGCAATGCGCGGGCACCGATGGGTTGCAACTGAAAACGACGAAACAACGACAGCAAGCCGGCCCAGTCCACACGTTCGGGCCGCGCTGTGAGGTTGGAGAAGTCGAGGATGGTGGCTTCGCCGGCGAAAAAGTCGGGCCGCCCGCCGAGCATTTTATGCAGGGCGTCGGCCAGCAGGTCCGGACGGGTTTCACCTAACATGGCGACGGTCGTGCCGATCGAGATGTTGCGGAATTCGATCGGGCGGCGCGTGGGCGAAGTCGACGTCATGAGTGTGAAGAGCCTCGAAAGCTAGCGAGTTTAATGGACGAGCGAGCGCGAGTCGAGAGAGAGGTGGATCGGAGGCTCTCGACTTGTTTCAATGCAGCGTGGGGTTGTTGCTGGGATCACCGAAAAGTTGCGCGATTTCGTCGGCATCGTAACGGTACGTATGGTTGCCCAGATCGTCATGAACCACGACTTCGCCTTCCTCGACAAGAATCTGCTCCAGCTCGGCGCGGTCGAGACTGCGCAGCATGGCTTCAATCTTTTCCGGTTCGCGCGGATAGTCATGAAACACTGCGCGAGGCTTGAACAGGCGCACGTCTTCTTCCGCAAACAGGCGTCCGAGCAGCTGTTCCGCGTCCAGGCCGAGGAGTTCTTCGGTCTTGACCGTGGAGGCGAGTTTGCACACGCGGTTCCAGCCATCTGCGTCACGTGTATCAGCGCCCGGCAGTTTTTGCACGAACAGCCCGGCTGCGACCTTGCCGTCGCAGGCCAGCCAAAGACTGGCCGGTTGCTGTTCAGACTGTGTCAAATAATGTTCGAACACTTCAGCGATGGTTTCGCCCTCGAGCGGCACCAGACTGCGATAGGGTTCATTCAGTCCCGGCATGTCGAGCGACAGTTGCATGCGGCTGTTTTCGCCGATGAGCTCACGCAACGAACCCGCCGCCGGAGCGCGATCCGTTTGCGCCATCCCGCGCAGATTAAGCGATTCCGGACAGTCGACAACCAGCAGACGCAACGGCCCGTCGCCGTGGATCTGGAAGGTCAGACGGCCGGATTGTTTGAGGTTGCCCGTGATGATGGTCGAGACCGCGCACATTTCACCCAGCAGCCGGGCGACGTCGGGCGGGTAATCACGCCCCGAGCGGAGTGTTTGCCATACGTCATCCAGGCGTACGATGGCGCCTCGGATGTCGAGGTTTTCCAGCATGAAACGACGCAGCCAGGAATTCGATGCAGACATGCTCAACCTCCAAACTTGGCGCTATAGGCATCGGCATCGAAACCGATCAACAGTTCCCCGTCGGCTTCGATCACCGGGCGGCGGATCATGCTGGTATGGGCCTGCATCAGCGCAATCGCCTCGGCGTCTGAATGGATTGCTTGCTGTTCCGGCGTGAGCTTGCGCCAGGTGGTTCCGCGACGGTTGATGAGGGCGTCATGGCCGACGGCGGCGCACCAACGTGCGAGTGTTTCCGTCTCGATATCGGCTTTCTTGTAGTCATGAAAATCATAGGCCACACCCGCTTCGTCGAGCCAGCCAAATGCCTTTTTCATCGTAGTGCAGTTCTTGATACCGTAGATGCGAACGGTCATTGCATGTATTCCTATGGAGCTGTTTTACCTGTTGCCGCGCAGTGCCCGGGCGAGTGCGTCGGCCATTGAGCCTTCCGGTTTGCGTGTTGATGGGTCGCGCGCGCTGTGATTGCGGCGGGCCTGCGGTTTGCGTGGAGCCTGGTTGGGCGACGTGCTGCGCTCCTTTGTTACGGGCGCTTCGCCCAGGCGCATTGTCAGGGCGATGCGCTTGCGTTCCAGATCGACCTCCAGCACTTTCACCTTTACCACGTCGCCCGCCTTGACCACGCTGTGCGGGTCACGCACGAAGCGGTCGGCAAGCATTGAAACATGTACCAGTCCGTCCTGATGCACGCCGACATCCACGAAAGCGCCAAAGTTGGTGA
Organism: Azoarcus sp.; assembly: GCA_035306825.1. Lineage (GTDB taxonomy): Bacteria > Pseudomonadota > Gammaproteobacteria > Burkholderiales > Rhodocyclaceae > Pseudazoarcus. The sequence continues at coordinate 6,164 of DATGNI010000047.1, forward strand.
CGTTGGTCACCACGCCTTCGAGCAGCATGTTGGGTTCCAGGTCAGAAAGCTTTTCGACGTTTTCGCGGAATTTGGCGGTACGAAATTCCGGGCGTGGATCGCGGCCCGGTTTTTCAAGTTCGAGGAGAATATCGCGTACGGTGGGTTCGCCGAAGCGTTCCGTGGTGAACTCGCTCGGGGTCAAATCGCGCAAACGTTTGGCGTTGCCCATCAACTCATCCACATTGGCTTGCACACGGGCGAGGATGCGTTCCACCAGCGGATAGGCTTCGGGGTGCACGGCGGAGGCATCCAGTGGATTGTCGCCATTGTGGATACGCAGAAAGCCGGCGGCCTGCTCGAAGGTCTTCGGCCCCAGGCGCGCAACATCAAGCAAATTCTGACGGGATCGGAACGGGCCGTTGGTGTCGCGATGAGTGACCAGGTTTTTGGCCAGGGTGGTGTTCAGACCCGAGATGCGAGCGAGCAGGGGGGCGGAGGCGGTATTCAGATCAACGCCGACGGCGTTGACGCAATCCTCCACGACGGCTTCGAGCATTTTCGCGAGACGCCCCTGGTTGACGTCGTGTTGATACTGGCCCACGCCGATGGATTTGGGGTCGATCTTGACCAGTTCGGCCAATGGATCTTGCAAGCGGCGGGCGATCGAAACCGCGCCGCGCAAGGATACGTCCAGATCCGGAAATTCATGCGCAGCCAGTTCCGACGCGGAATACACCGAGGCGCCGGCCTCCGACACGATGACCTTGGTTGCTCGTAGCTGGGGATTGCGTTGGAGCAGTTCGCCAACGAGTTGATCGGTTTCGCGGGAGGCGGTGCCGTTGCCGATTGCAATCAGCTCGACGTTGTGTTGTTCGATCAGCGCGGCGAGGGCGGCAATGGCCGGTTCCCGGTGTTTGCGCGGCTCGAAAGGATAAACGGTTTCGGTCGCGACGAGCTTTCCGGTGGCATCCACCACCGCCACTTTCACGCCCGTACGAATGCCCGGATCGAGTCCCATGGCGGCACGGCTGCCCGCGGGCGCTGCGAGCAGCAGATCCTTGAGATTGCGTGCGAAAACGCGAATTGCCTCTTCTTCCGCGCGTTCGCGCAACTGTCCGATCAGTTCCAGTTCAAGCTGCAGCGAGATCTTCACGTTCCAGGCCCAACGCACCGTCTCAAGCAGCCAGGCGTCGGCCGGCCGGCCTTGGTTGCGAATGTTGGCATGCCGGGCGATGCGAGCTTCGCACGGATGGGGCGCATCGTCCTTGCAGGGCACTTCGAGTGAGATCCGCAGCACGCCTTCGTTGCGTCCGCGTAGCAAGGCGAGCGCGCGGTGGGAGGGCATTTTTGCAAACGGTTCGCGATGGTCAAACCAGTCACGAAATTTCGCGCCTTCGCTTTCCTTGCCCGCCACCACACGCGCCACAACCTCACCGTTGTCGATCAGAAAATCGCGTAGTTCGCTGAGCAGGGTGGCCTCTTCTGCAAAGCGCTCCATCAGGATCTGGCGGGCGCCGTCGAGCACGCTCTTGACGTCCGGGAAGCCGGCTTCGCTGTTGAGATACGCCGCAGCGTCTTCTTCGGGCCCGCGCATTGGGTCATTCAGCAGCCGCTCGGCGAGCGGCTCAATGCCGGCTTCGCGGGCGATTTGTGCTTTGGTGCGACGCTTGGGCTTGTAGGGCAGATAGAGGTCTTCAAGACGCTGTTTGGTTTCTGCGGTTTCAATCTGCGCGCGCAAGGTGTCATCCAGTTTGCCTTGCTCGTCGATTGAACTCAGGATCGTGGCGCGCCGCGCTTCCAGCTCCCGCAGATAGCCGAGCCGTTCATCGAGTTGGCGTAATTGGGTGTCATCCAGTCCGCCGGTGGCTTCCTTGCGGTAGCGGGCGATGAAAGGCACGGTTGCGCCGTCGTCAAACAGTTTGACAGTGGCGATGACCTGGCGGGCATCGACGCCGAGTTCGGCCGCGATGCGGTGTTCAATTGAAGGGAGCATTCTGGGAAACGATCAGGATGAATTGGATGGATGCTGGGCGGCCTGTGGCGAACGTTTTCCGCCAGAAGCCGGCCGCGATCGATGCGCTTAAAGCTTGACCAGGGTTTGTCGACCGAACCACGATTCACCGGCATCAAGCGCTACTTTCTGGCGTGCGGCAGCGGCTTCGATGCACAGCATGCGACGGAAATCCCTGGGATCGAGATCGTCGAATTCGCGAATGCGCTCTTCCCACGGGTTCCACACCACAACGTCGGGAAATTCTTCCGCATGGATGCCGATGGAGCGCATGTCGTCGCGCAGCAGCAGGGTGCGTTCCACGTCGTGATAGACGCGGTTGAGTTCGCTGTCGACGGTCACCACGTCGCCGCTATCGTGTTTGATCGAGTTGCCGTCCGTTGCGTCGCGGTATTGATGACCGTTGAGACCTTCGAGGCGAATGTTTTCGACTTCCTTCACCGCCAGATACGTATGCAGGGCTGCGGTAAAGGCGAAGGGTGAATGGCCGGTGTTGGTGACCTCGAATTCCACGTCGAGCCGCTCACCGCCGATCGCCACAGTCAGTTCGGCTTCAAACATGCCCGGCCACAGGCTGCGGGTGTATTCGTTGTCGGTCAGCGTCAGTGAAGCCATGGCGTAGTCTTCTCCGCCACGTTGTTCGTTCGGCGTCCACAACTGATTGCGCGCGAAACCATGCGAAGGCAGTTTGCCGAGATTCGAAAATTGCGGGAAACAGACTGGAATACCGCCGCGAATGGGGGTCTTTCCGTCGAATACGGCGTGTTCCGAAATGAATAGCTGTTCCAGTCCGTTGGCGGGCGCCCAGGAAAGTACCTGGCCGCCAAAAAGGGATACGACTGCGCGCGCACCGTCTCCCGAGAGCAGAGTCAGAACGGGCTGACCGTTGAAGGTGGTTTGTTTGATGCTGAAGGGCATGGAGAGAAATGGTTGCAGCGAGAAAAGCAATGATAAGCCCTGAGAGGCACCGCCAGAAAACCAGAGGTTTTCCGGGGCGTCTTCAGCAGGGCGGGAATTCGACGTTGGTGCGCAGTACCAGTGTGCCGACTTTTAACGACGGGTCTTCCGGATCTGGGCGCAACTGAAAGCCGAAATGTTCAACAAAGCGTAGCATGCGTTCATTGCTGGCGAGAAAAACGCCTTCCATCATCGTGAAGCCGCGTTCGCGGGCAGTGTGGATCAACAAACGCATCAGTCCATGGGCGATGCCGCGACCTTGCCAGGCGTCCGCCATGACGATCGCGAATTCGCAACTGCGTCCATCCGGATTGGCGGCGTAACGACACACACCGAGTTGAATCTCACGGCCGTCGAGGCGAGTCGTGGCAACAAAGGCCATTTCACGATCATAGTCGATCTGAGTGAGGCGAACCATCATCGCCGGTGACAATTTGCGCACGCTGTTCATAAAGCGCAGATAACGCGTTTGGGCGGAAAGCCCGTCAACGAATTCGGCCGTCAGCGCGGCGTCTTCCGGGCGGATCGGGCGGACGGTAAGCACCGTGCCGTCGTCCAGCTCCCATTGTTGGGCCAGATGCGCGGGGTAAGGATGAATGGCCATGTGCTCATAACGGCCGGCTGACGGTGGCGCAGGTTCAATGACAATGCGTGAGTCGAGCGCGACCACCCCGTTTTCGTCGTCCAGTGCGGGGTCGAGTGTGAGCGAGAGGGCGTTGATTTCGGGCAATTCACAGATCATTTCCGATATCCGCAACAGCATGAGCTCAAGGGCATTGCGGTGGGTGTCAGCGTCCGTTGCACCCGCCCAGGCCGTCGCCATCGAGCGAATCAGATCGCGCGCAAGAAAGCCGTTGAGCGGGGGCATGGCGTAGGCGCGCGTCTGGCGGGCGTTTTCGCCAAGACCGATCAGCGGACCGAAAATGGCATCCCGTTCAACGGTGATCGACAGCGTACGACCGGGCAGACGCGGTGCGTGAGTTTCAGTCGGGATGGCGAATGAATCCAGACAAATCTTCGTCTCGGTCTCGCTCAGGGTTGTGCGGTTTTCGGCCAATGCGTCCTGTATCGCCGCACGCGCACGCGCGCTGTCGGGCGTGCCCAGATGAGATAGAGGCCCGGGCACCTGCAGCAACAGTTTCTGGTTGCGGTAATACGAGGTGATGTGACCCACCAGTTCGATTGCCGGTTCGGGGGTGCGGAAGCTTGGAATGCCAGCGGCGCGAAAGATGTTGCGCCCGGTGGTGACATGTTTCTCGCCGATCCAGCAGGCGACGAGCGGTTTGCTTGAACGCGCGCCGGCCTCTGCCACGGCGCGTGCAATTTCGTCAGGATCGTCCGTGGTCTGCGGCGTGTAGATCGCCACCACGCTATCCACATGCGGACTTTCCAAGGCAATCGTCACCGCACGACGGTAGCGATCGGCGTCGGCGGTACGGCCGAGGTCGACGGGATTGCCGTCGAGCCAGTCGTTGCCGATCAGACGGGCGAATTCTTCGCGGGCGGTGGGGGAGAAATCAGCCAGCGGAATCTTCAGATCTGCCGCGCGGTCAGCCGCCATGTAGCCCAGACCGCTGCCGTTGGTGATGATCGCAAGACGATTGCCGCGGGGGCGGAAATCGGTGAATAACGCACGGGCGGCAGCATAGAGCTGAGTCAGGTTGTACAGACGTACGACGCCGCAACGCTGAATCGCGGCCTCGAACGCATCGTTGCCACCGGCGGGCATCCCCACCTGGGCGTGGAGACTTGCGGCGACGCCGGCGTGACGCCCGGTTTTAAGAATCATCACCGGCTTGATCCGTGCGGCGGCGCGCAGAGCGGTCATGAAACGGCGTGCGTGACGGATGCGTTCGATGTACAGCACGATGCTGCTGGTGCGAGGATCGGAGACGAGGTAATCGAGCGCATCGCCAAAATCAAGATCGATGCTTGCGCCGACAGTCACAACCGTTGAGAACCCTATGCCGCTGGCTCCGGCCCAATCGAGCACCGCACTGGCCAGTGCACCGGATTGGGAGATCAGGCCGATCCCGCCTTTGTGCGGGGTGGTGTGAGCAATGCTTGCGTTCAGTCCCAGAGAAGGGCGGATTACGCCCAGTGCATTGGGGCCGAGCAGACGAATCCCATGGCGGCGTGCGGTTTCGCGCAAGGTGCGAATGATGTCGGCACGGTCTTCAGAAGGCTGGTCGAAACCGGCTGGGAGGATGACCACCTTGACGCCCACGCGGGCGCATTCGCCGAGCAACTTGGAGGCTTCATGGATGGCTACGCCGAGCACGGCGAGATCGATGGGGCCGTGCGTATCGTCCAGCGTGGCGGTGCAGCGGATGCCGGCGATTTCCATCGCATCGGCACAGACAGCGTGAATGCGGCCGCCGAAACCGGCTTCGACAAGATTGCGCACGGTCAAGGCGGCGATGCTGTCATCGCGCGCTCCAGAGCCGATGACGGCAATCGCACGAGGCTGGAACAGCGGGGCGAGGTAGTGATTGTTCATCGAACGGATTCTCTATCTGTGCCAACGAATCGGGTGAGATTCGGAGGGTTTTCCCGGAAAAAGGTTCGTGCCCGCACCACAAAAAAGGCGGCTTGATCCAGTGTGGATGAAGACACGTTTTGCCGCGCGCCCCTACAATGAAACACTTGCCATGTTTCTGGAAGCTTTCATCCGCTATGCAAGATGTGACTCAACTGCCGCTTTTTCGTCAGCAAGCCTATATTGCTGGCCAATGGATCAACGCTCCTTCGGCGACAACCTTCGACGTTTTCGACCCTGCGACAGGGCAGCGTCTTGGGTGTGTGCCGGACCTGGGTGCATCTGAAACCATGCGCGCGATCGCGGCGGCGGAGGCTGCATTGCCGTCCTGGCGAGCGAAGCTTGCGAAAGAGCGCGCCGCGATTCTGCGTGAATGGTTCCGTCTGATCATGGAGTCAGCCGATGAACTGGCTGCGATCATGACGGCTGAACAAGGTAAACCGCTGTTTGAAGCGCGTGGTGAAATCGGCTACGCGGCCGCCTTCGTGGAATGGTTTGCGGAAGAGGCCAGGCGTATCGACGGCGACGTCATTCCCACCCCGTCGGCCGATCGACGTTTGCTTGTGCTCAAGCAACCGGTGGGGGTGTGCGCGGCGATCACGCCGTGGAATTTCCCCTCGGCGATGATCACCCGAAAGGTCGCTCCGGCGTTGGCGGCTGGCTGCACGATGGTGGTCAAACCGGCCGAACAAACGCCGTTTTCGGCGCTTGCGCTGGCCGAGCTGGGCAGGCGCGCCGGCATTCCGCCGGGCGTTTTGAATGTGGTGACCGGAGATGCGCAGGTCATCGGCGGTGTGCTGACCGCAAGCCCGACGGTGCGCAAGCTGTCTTTTACCGGCTCCACTGAAGTTGGCCGGTTATTGATGGCGCAGTGTGCACCGACCGTGAAAAAACTATCGCTCGAACTGGGCGGTAACGCCCCATTCATCGTTTTTGACGACGCCGATCTGGATCAGGCAATACGCGGGGTGATTTCATCGAAATACCGCAATACCGGCCAGACCTGCGTGTGCGCCAACCGTCTCTACGTGCAGTCCGGCATTTACGAGGAATTTTCGAAAAAACTCGCTGAAGCGGTGACTAAACTCAAGATCGGCGCCGGCTTTGAAGAAGGTGTGCACATTGGCCCCTTGATTGATGAGGAAGCCATCGACAAGGTCGAGTCTCTCGTCGGCGATGCGATTCAACACGGTGCCCAGCCCTTGCTGGGCGGCAAACGACACGAACGCGGCGGCACCTTCTTCGAGCCAACCGTGTTGATTGACGCAGGTGACAAGATGCGCGTTGCGCGCGAGGAAATCTTTGGTCCGGTTGCGCCGCTGTTCCGTTTCGAGTCTGAAGCGGAAGTGGTGCATCGGGCCAACGATACCGAATACGGTCTTGCCGCCTATGTTTTCACGCGCGACGTCGGGCGTGTGTTTCGCATGGGCGAGGCACTGGATTTCGGCATGGTGTCGGTAAATTCCGGCGTTTTCTCGAATGAAGTCTTTCCTTTCGGCGGTATCAAGCAATCGGGTGTGGGACGTGAAGGCGGACGCGTCGGGATTGAGGAATATCTCGAAATGAAGTCACTGTGTATTGGTGGGGTGGATCGATGAGCGAAAAAAGCATGGCCCATAGCGCGCTGAGTGCCCCGTCTCAATGGGTCGAGCGTTTCGCGCCACTGGTGGACAGCGGCAGTACGGTGCTGGACGTGGCCTGCGGTGGAGGGCGTCACGCCCGCTTGTTTGCGGCACGTGATTGTCACGTCGAAGCGGTGGATCGCGATGCGGAAGCGCTCGCACAGCTTGTCGGCGTTGACGGCATCACCACCACACTCGCCGATCTGGAGGCGACCGAATGGCCCTACGCTGAGCAGCGTTTCGATGCAGTGGTGGTGGCAAACTACCTGTATCGCCCGCATTTCGGCGCGTTGCTGGAAAGCGTCGCTCCGGGTGGCATATTGCTTTACGAGACCTTCATGCAGGGCAATGAACGCTTCGGCAAGCCATCGAACCCGAACTTTTTGCTCGCGCCGGGGGAATTGCTCGAATGCGTGCGGGGCGGATTTACCGTAATTGCCTTTGAGCAGGGAGAGGTCAGCGTGCCGAAACCGGCGATGGTGCAACGCCTCTGCGCGGTGCGAAGAGGTGCGAGAAAAACGCTGCCGCCTTTGCCATGACGCCTCGCTTGGGTTGTGTGGAACGCATCGACAACGACTGATTTTCGCCCGGATGAGGCACTCCGAAACGGTTCTTTGTGCGCCCGCGTCCTGCGGTCTACGATGCGCTCGCAAGAATCGCCTCAGCCACGGCCTGGATGCCGGCCGGGCTGAGATCGTCCGTCTTGATTTGTTGAGCATCCGCATACCGCGCGTAATGGCGGTGCTGTGAACGGCGATACAACGGATCGTAGTGCAGGGCAATGAATTCGCTGAACAATTCGGGCAGGGCGCGCTGCTCGGAAAACGCTTTCCAGCGTTTCAACGTCTCGTTGCTTTGCAATCCATGCAGGTAATCGATGCGCTGTTGAAGCTGTGGAATGTCGTCACCCAGATAGGCGTAATCACGCACAAGAAATTCAAGACGCGCCTCCCGCGTAGCCTGGATGGCGATGCACGGTGCTTCACGTATGGTCCGGATCAGCGTTTCCGGCAGGTGGAGACGTCCGATTTTGCGACTTTCCGCTTCAATGAATACCGGCCGTTCTGGGTCCAGCCTGGACAGCGCTTGGTGCAATTCAGTCTCGAACAGTTTCTGCGGCGGTTGTGCACGATCCGGCAAAACACCAAAAACGGAGCCCTTGTGCGCAGCGATCTCCTCCAGGTCGATGATCTGTGCGCCCAAGGTGTTCAATGCTTGCAGGATTCGCGTCTTGGCACTTCCGGTTGGGCCGCCGATGACACGGAAGTCGAAACGTTTCGGAAGTACATCAAGTTCGGCCAGAACGTGACGTCGCCAGCTTTTGTACCCGCCTTCGAGCTGACGCGCATCCCAACCGATCATCCGCAACCACGTCACGAACGCGCCGCTGCGTTGCCCGCCGCGCCAGCAATAGACCAGCGGCCGCCAGTTGCGAGGTTTGTCCGGGAAGCTCTCGCGCAGATGACGCGCGATATTTTCGGCAACCCACGCGGCACCGAGGCGCCTGGCCTCGAAAGCGGAACGTTGTTTGTAAATCGTGCCTACAGTCGCGCGCTGTTCGTTGTCGAGCACCGGAAACGATAGCGCGCCCGGAATGCGATCTTCGGCGAACTCGGCCGGACTGCGCGCGTCGAGAATGTCGTCAAAGTCGCCCAGTTCGGCAACGGTGGCAAGATTGGTGCCTCTTTTCATGCGGCGGGAGAGAGGTTCAGATGAAGCGGAGATTGTCGCATGAAGAGACGGCTGGAAAACGCCGACAAAATGTCAAACCTTGCTGTAGCCCCAGATGAAGCATCCAATGAGGACGTGTAGGCCGGACAGCGTGTAGGCCGGACAGCGAAGCGCCTCCGGCAATAGGCCTTTGCATTGGCACACCATCACCACGCATGCAACCAACACGAAGCAATACCCTAGACGTGCATTCGCAAAAGTGTAAATGCCGGATTAAAAGTCCAGCCTCCGATTCCCATTGCTCGACATTGTTGGGAGCACTTTGAGCAAAGCACTGTCGCTCCGTTCAGGATTCTCCTTCGAGAAGTTCCTTTAACGTTCGAAGGTCTTTGGTAACCGCTTTCGCATCGTCCTCGAATTGATCATCGGACATCCCAGGCTGTCTCAGTAAAGTAAATATGAATTCGCTCCCGCCCCCGTTCGGTACGACTCGCATCGGATTATGAACGACCACGCCTGAATCAAGCTCAACATCATGATCCATGACGCCAAATGTATTCGTTTCCGCAAACCTGATCTTCGCCTGTCCGAACGGGGTTTCAGCAACCCATACATCCCCATTTTTCTTGACCTCAGAGCTGGCCAACCCTGCGGCCCAGGCCGACAGGTTCTCAGGGTCAGAAGCAAACGCATAAACCTCTTGCGGAGTGCGATGGATGTAGGTGCTGATATGCTTCACATCATGCATCGTTAAACATTCCTCTTGTTGAGTCATACGCAGAACTCAAGCCTGTGGTGACCTGCCCCCAAAGAGGGCGTGTAGGCCGGACAGCGAAGCGCCTCCGGCAGAGGCCTGAAGAAGCATAAATGCTGGATTAAAAGGCCAGAATCCGATTTTCGCGCCAGTTTGAGGGGATCAAGGCTTGACGGGATAACGGCTGGAAATGGCGATTCGATTCCAGGCGTTGATAACCACAGACAGCCATTCGATAGCGGAAATTTCTTCACTAGAAAGTGATTCCGCTGCGCCTGCGTATACCGAGTCGGGAACCTGCCCATCAGAAATCAATGTAATGGCCTCAACCAACTCCAAGGCGGCGCGTTCTTTTTCCGAGAAATATTGCGACTCGCGCCATGCCGATAGAATACTAATGCGGTCGAGGGGTTCGCCGCTGGCCTGTGCGTCACGAGTATGTAAGCGCACGCAGAATGCGCATTGGTTGATTTGGGATGCGCGTAACCGCAGAAGATGACAGAACCCATCGTCAAATCCAGCATCCACGGTGGCTTGCGACGCTAGCTTGTCGAGATTGCTGATGGCCTGGTAGAGCTCTGGCCTTGTTTTCCCTAAATTGACTCGCTCTGACATTGGGGAGCTCCTGCGATTGTTAGAGCTCATTGAGGTGAGCCTTTGCGACAGACCGATTTATTTTTTGAGCTAGAACCTGAGCCTTTCTCATGAGATCTTGGATTTCTTCCCAGTTCTTCCAATGTTCTGCCCATATTTCACTACCCACTATGCTCTCAAAGTCTATTCGACTCGGTTTGGCCCATTTTTCATAAAGTTTGATCTTCTGTATTCGATTTTCGAGATCGGATATTTGTCTTGTATTTGGGGAAAGAGCCGCAGAACTCCTCATCCATGTCTCCCACTCTTTGTTCCCCTTGGACTGGTTGCATTTTCCACAGGACGGGATCAAATTGTGGATTTCGGAAATATAGCCTGTCGGTTTTTTATTCTTAACCAGTGGGCGCAGGTGATCCCATTCGGATGCTGTATCGCCACAATAAGCGCAACAGTAGCTGCTCTGATCCATTCCTAAGATCCGCAATGCCTCCTCGATTTGCTCTGCTGTAGGCGTGATTACTGGTATTATCGAGTTTATAAACGCATTAGTAATGCTTGAAGATCTCCCTGTGATCTTCAGTGATGTAGGCATTCTAAACAATGCTAAATAAGGCATAGATGTGTAGCTCTAACGGTTGAGCTCAGGCGCCGCCGAGCCGAATAGCCGCGAGGAAACCTGCAAGCACGGTTTGCAGGTGGTTGCTTGAAGCGAGAGGTTAGCGATCTTCCGCCAAATCGCTTAATGATGTATGCGATACCAAATGCGTGCATGACAAACGCCGCCGCTAAGGCGACGGGCGGAAGAGTAAAGATAAGAAGCCCCGTGCGGAACCAGAGCCACTGGAGAGCGGAATCAGCCCACCTGCCGCTTCCAAAATGGCAAGCAGCCAAAGCAACATTGGACACATCGATCGAGAGCGTCGTTTCATCTTCGTTAAATGAGTGCTAACGCCGCAAATTAGCAAGGTCTTAACCGTCCGCATCGCTTTGTTACGCGCCTTTCTCTCTGACATAGATATGTGCGGTCGTACCATCCTCTCCGAAAGTTCTCTCGCTTACTTCTAGGTAGCCTAGGGATCGGACCAACTTTCCCAACTTCTCATATCCGTAATTACGGGGGTCAAAGGATGGCGTATTTTTATTAATATACGAACCCACAGCAGCCAAAGACGCCCATCCATCTTCCCGGGATACAGCCTCTATTGCTGATCCGAATACCCTTCGCAACTCTGCATTGCCTGTCTCATCGGGATGGCCTTGGCTTCCCCCTTTACGGAGTACTTCCGTAAATATAAATTTATCGCACGCTGAGACGAATGGCTCGGGAGTTTTCTTCTCTCCAAAGCCGTAAACAAGTAGGCCGCTTTCCCGGATTCGATTTGCCAACCTCGTGAAGTCACTGTCTGAGGAAACAAGGCAGAAACCGTCTAATCTTCCTTCGTGAAGTAGATCCATGGCATCGATGATAAGAGAAGAATCAGTAGAGTTCTTTCCCTGCGTGTAGCTGAACTGCTGCATCGGTTGGATCGCATATCGGTGTAGGTGCGATTTCCATCCTTTTAGGTTAGTCGTTGTCCAATCACCATAGGCGCGCTTAACACTAGCGATTCCGAACTTTGATACCTCGGCTAGCAGTTCTGCACAGATTGTCGCCTGGGCATTGTCAGCATCTATCAGCATTGCAAGCTTACAGTTCTCGGGTCCGACCACTTGCACTCTCCTTAGGCGTAACAATGATTAGACTGCACGTAACGATATCGAATCAATGTGCGTGCGTCATTATTGCGTTTCACTTTGCATGTCTATGCAGGAAAAATCCAGATTTTTCAGTGATTTGCGGTATGCAGCCAGGTTGCTCCATGCGTCTGACTGCAACAAATGCTTTTAACATAACATAAGCCCTTGTTTGTGCTTTCTAACAAAGGAAGCGTCACGGCTGGCGAGACTCAAGCACCGAAGTTTTGGGATCGTGTCAGGGAGACGTACGGAGGCTGCACTACAGCACCAGGGCGGAAAAGAGCTATGGGTACTGGATTCGGTACTTCATCCACTTTTATGATCTGAAGCATCCGACAGGGCTGAAACGCTTGTCTCATTCAAGCATCGGTTCGAGCTTTTCCCACACCGTGTCCAGAATCAATGGTTGTGCTTCGACAGTGGGGTGGATGCCGTCCTCAAAGAAGTATTCGGGCTGGTCGGCAAAGCCGTCCAACAGCATGGGAACGTACGGCAGGTTGTGCTGTTCGGCGAGATCGTCGAAGGCTGCGCGGAAGCGCCGGTTGTATACCGCTCCATAGTTGGGTGGCATGTCGAGTCCGATCAGCAGAACGCGGCTCCCGGCCTCGTGTGCGGCTGTTATCATCGCGTTGAGATTGTCGGACATCACGGTAGGCGGCAAGCCGCGCAGACCGTCGTTACCTCCAAGTTCGAGGATGAAAATATCCGGTTGGTGCTGTTCGAGCGCGACCGGAAGACGGGTGAGGCCGCCATCCGTGGTTTCGCCGCTGACACTGGCATTGATGACTGTATGCTCATGGCCGGTTTCGTTGAGACGTTCTTGCAGCAGTACGGGCCAGGCCTGTTCGCTGCGCATCTGGTAGCCGGCTGAAAGCGAATCCCCCCACACGAGTATCGTTCCGGCCTGAACCAGACCCGGGGTGACAAAACACAGGAAAATCAGGATGGATCGAAGCAGCATTGCGAATGAACCTCCGTTGGTCGAAGTTTTGGGCCTGGCAAAGCATGTTGCCGTCGCCGGTGGCGAGGTGCTGCGTATCGTCGATGAGGTTTCGTTCTCGATCAAGCGTGGTGAATCGGTCGCGATCGTGGGGGCGTCGGGTTCGGGAAAATCGACGTTGCTCGGATTGCTCGCGGGCCTGGATATCCCCAGTCACGGGAGCGTATCCATCGATCGTACGGAACTGTTCAACTTGAACGAAGATGCGCGGGCGGCGCTGCGCGGCAGGATGATTGGTTTCGTTTTCCAGTCTTTTCAGCTGCTGCCGGCCCTGACGGCGCTGGAAAACGTGATGCTGCCTCTGGAACTGGCTGGCGCGGCAGACGCGCGGGTGCAGGCGGAAGAGTGGCTCACGCGCGTCGGGCTGGCCGCCCGGCAACGTCATTATCCCAAACAGCTCTCCGGTGGTGAGCAGCAGCGCGTTGCGCTGGCGCGAGCTTTTGCGCCGAAACCGCGGCTGTTGTTGGCCGACGAACCGACCGGGAATCTTGATGCCGCGACCGGCACAGCGATCATTGACCTGCTGTTTGAGCTCAACCATTCTGCGGACACGACGCTGATTATTGTCACCCATGACGAGGCGCTTGCGGCGCGCTGCGACCGGATATTGCGGATGCAGGCGGGACGGTTGTCGGAAGAGGTGCCAAACGCTCCGGACGAGGCGTTGGCGACAGACAGACGCTAGCGTACAGGCTGTGGCCGCGTTTGCGGGCCAGATTTTCCGGACGGAAGCTGGCCCGCGAGCAGGCGGTTAGGCCCGTGTTACGAGTCGCTCGGCTTGAGCGGTTCGATCTTCAGTTGGTCGAGTTTCCACAACCACGTGCCGTCCGGCTGACGGCGGGCGATTTCAGTGGAAATGTTGCCGTTGGGCAGACGCGAGGTGGTCATGGCCAGATCACCGTGGACCACTGGCTTCATTTGGTCGACGGGCGGAAATTCCCGTTTTTTGGCGAGTATGCGGGCGTAGAACTGGCGAATTTCTTCGTGCCCGCTGGCCACCGGCTCGCCGACGGCGAGCACGGCATCGGGTTCATACAATGCGACGAGTCCTTCCACGTCACCGGCGTTTGCGCGGTCGATGAAAAATCGGGCGAGATCTTCCGGATGTTGTGCCTTGTCCATTTTCATTTCTCCTGATTCAGCGGTGCGGGTGAGTGAGCGGAGGCGCGCTCCCCATCATTGAAGGCATGGTAGAACAATTCGTGCCGGTCTAACGTAATCGTTTCCCCGCGCCATCACTGACCGCGACGTTCACCGGAATGCCAGCCTTGACGCTTTCGGAAGCGGTACAGAACGGTTCGAAACGCTCCAGTGCCCGGTCAATGTGCGGCAGGGATGCGGAATCGGCCTCAAGCTGGATGTGTACGTCGATGCAGGTCACGCGCAGTCGGCCTTCGTCGTTGCGGCCAAGCGTGCATTCGGCACTGGCGCGAATCTGGCCGGCCTCCTGGCGATATTTGGTGAGCGCGAAGAACAGACTGGCCGATAGGCAGTAGGCCACGCTGGTGGCCAGTAGTTGTTCGGGTGCAGGGCCTTCATCGTCGCCGATCGGATGAGGCTCGTCCATGACAAACGGCGGAAAGGCTTTACCGAAATCCACTTCGAAACGATATTTTCCGGTCTGGACAAGATCGACGCGAGGGAAGGGCGGGATATAGGTCATACGGGTATTCCGTTGCGATCAGTAGTGTGGTGCAAGGCAGCTTGAGCCGCCGCGCATCCCGAGCGTACCGCCGATTCGATGGTTGCAGGATACGGCGAGTCGAGATAATCGCCGGCGAGCCACAGACCATCCACCGGAGTTTTCGGGCCAGGCCGGTAGATGCCGGGTGTGCATGCGATGGTAGCGCGTCTTTCAGTAATCGTCAGCACCCACAGCGGTTTTGGCAGGGTGCGTGAAAGGTGCTGTGAGAGCTGTTTGTGCACGGCATTGTGCAACGCTTCCTGTGACAAGGCCTCGTGTGGACCGTGGGCGCTGATGACGCAGGCGATCTGGCCGTGGTCACCATTCAGTGCGCCACGATCGAAGGCCCATTGCGCAGGGCCGTCGGTCAGACCGATCATCGTTTCGGGCAATTCGACGTCTTCGCTGAAAGCGAAATAAACGGTGGTGATGGGTTCGTGCTGCAAGGCATCGATGCGGTCGGCGAGTGATTCACAGCCGAGTGGGCGCAACAAGGCGCCGGCGTGATAGGGCGCCGTGGCGATCACCACCTGGTCATAACGTTGAGAGTCTCCGTTCAAGGCGAAGCCGTCGGGCTCACGCGTGAGCGTCTTGATCGTTCTGCCTGTATCCACGCGGCCGCGGCGTGTAGCCAGCCAGCGTGCGGCCTGTACAGGAAAAAGTTCGGTGAGGTCGGTGCGCGGGATCAGCAATTCGCTTGCGCCGGCATCCGCAGCGAGACTGTCACGCAACACGTTGACGAAGACCTGGGCGCTGGCCGCGTTGACCGGGGTGTTCAGGGCGGCCACGCACAGGGGAATCCATACCAGTTCGTTCAATCGTGGGGTTTGCTGGGTACTGTGCAGCAATTCAAGCACCGTCATCTCAGGGGCGACGGAAAAGTTCGTGCGTTTGAGGTGACGCATCAGACGCAACATTGCGCGGCGGTCTGTCCAGTCGAGACCGCGAGCGCGGAGCAGGCCGACGGCGAGGTGAAACGGGGCAGGCAGTCTCGCGGCGACCAATCGCAAGTGCCCCGGTATGTCGAGCGTCAGGGGGCGACGTTCGAGCGTTTTGGGTGACACGCCCACCTGACGCAGCATGCGTGCGGTTTCGGTATAGCCGCCAATCAGGATGTGCTGGCCGTTGTCGAGACTGTGGCCTTCATGAAATACCACGCGGGCGCGGCCGCCCAATACGCGGCCACGTTCAAAGACCGAGACATGGACACCTGCCCGGGCGAGCTCAACGGCACAGGAAAGTCCGGCGTAGCCGCCACCGATGATGGCGATGCGGGCAGGAGAGGGCGTCTTAACCACGATTTTCCCACCAGGCGTTGAAGGCGAGTTTGAGCTTGCGCCCACCCGATAGCCGCAAGGGCTCCCCCAGCACGGGAAAATCCTGGCGTTCCAGTTCGTTGAGCATTTCCTGATAAATCGACGCCATGATCAGTCCGGGCCGCTGATTGGCACGGTCCTGCTCCGGCAGCGCATTCATCGCGCGGGCATAGTATTCATGGGCGCGTGCGGCCTGATAGGTGAAAAGCGCCTTCATCTGGGGAGTACGTTGGCCGTTGAGAAGGTCTTCTTCGCGCACATCGAAATGCGCCAGTTCGTCTTGCGGCAGATAGATACGTCCCCGACGGGCGTCGTCTCCGACGTCGCGCAGGATATTGGTGAGCTGAAAAGCCAGCCCCAGATCATGGGCATACCGCAAGGTGCGGCGGTCTTGATAGCCAAAAATCTCGGCTGAGAGCAATCCCACAACACTGGCGACGCGGTAGCAATACAGCTGCAGGGCGTTGAAATCGGCGTAGCGGTGCGTGTCGAGATCCATTTCCATGCCGTCAATGATCTCGTGCAACTGTTCAACGGGAAGGTTGAAGTCGTGAACGACTTCGGCAAGCGCGTGCCCGACGGGATGGCGGGCCTCGCCGTTGCCCAGGCGCTGAAGCTCGGCCCGCCATTCGTCGAGTTCTGCGCAAGCCGTGTCAGTATCGGTTTTTTCGTCGACGATGTCGTCAACTTCTCGACAAAATGCATACAGCGCCATGATGGCGCGGCGACGTGTCGCGGGAAGACATAAAAAGCCGTAGTAGAAGCTGGAGCCGCTGGCTGCCGTACGACGACGGCAGTAGTCGTGGGGAGTGTTCATGCCTTTATTGTGTCAGAACCCGCCACGCGATCCACAGCCAATCAGGACGGGAGAGCGTTGGGCGATGGCGGAAAACGTCATATTCGACCTGCTCGATGCGTTCGAGCACGCGCAGGCCGCCGTGGATAACGAAGCGCAGTTCCCAGCCGATGCGTCCGGGCAGGTCGCGCGCTAGCGGCGCGCCCTGGCGCATCATGTTGCGTGCCCGTTCGACTTGAAAAGACATCAGCGCAAGCCAGCGCGGGCCGACCTCGCGCGCGGCAATCTCCTGTTCGGTGAGCTCGAACCTGGCGAGATCTTCTGTCGGAATGTAGAGGCGCTGCTTGTCGAGATCGATGTCGACGTCTTGCCAGAAATTGATCAATTGGAGCGCCATGCAGATGTTGTCTGCGCGTTGCAGGCTGGCCGTGTCGGTGACGCCGTACAGGTGCAGTAACAGCCGTCCGACCGGCGCTGCCGAGCGCTGACAGTAATCGATCAATTCGTCAAAGTCTGCATAGCGTGTTTTGACGACATCCTGTTCGAAAGCGCTCAGGAGCTTGCGAAAAGGGTCCAGCGGCAGAGCGTATTCACGGACTTTGCGTTCGAGCCGTTCGAACATCGGCCGCAAAGAGTTCTTTGGCAGAGGTCGTCCGTGTTCGATGGCATCCAGACCGGCCCGGTAGTGTGCGAGTTGGTCGAGCCGAGTCTGCGCGTCGGCCTCTCCTTCATCCGCGACGTCGTCCGCCCCGCGTGCGAAAGCGTAAATGGCCTCTACTGGCTCCCGCAGTCGCTTTGGCAGCAAGCGGGAGGCCACCGGAAAGTTTTCGTAATGATCAATCGACATAGCCGCGCAGTATAGGCGAATGGAAAAACACGCGATCACGCGGCCGGCACAACCGGCTCTGGAGCCTTCGATTTAATATCCGTATGCGGCCAGCTGTTTTGGATCAAACAGTTTTACGTGTTTGCCATGGACGTGAATCAGCCCGGCATTGGACAGTTCAGCGAACACGCGCGACAGGGTCTCGGGCGTCAGATTAAGACGTGAGGCGATCGTCTGCTTGCTCATCGGCAGATCGAATTCAAGCGGCGTGCCGGTTTGCATGTCTCCGCAGCTTTGCAACAGATAACCGATCACCCGTTCTGTGCTGGAGCGCAAGGAATACGCTTCCACGTCCTGGATCAGTCCGTGCAGCCGCATCGCCATGCCTGCGAGCAGTTTCTTGGAGAAGGCGGGATCGTGCTCGATCAGATCCGTGACGATATTCTGAGTGATGTGCAGCAAACGGGAGTCGAGCATGGCCTGGGCAAACACCGGATAGGGGCGTTCGAGCAGCATCACAGCCTCGCCGAAGGTTTGCATCGGATTGATGACCTCGACGACTTTTTCGTTGCCTTGCGGAGAAGTGATTGCGAGCTTGATCTGGCCTTCGATGACGAAATGAAAACCGTGTACCGGATCGCCGCGATTGAACAGAACCTGTCCCTTCGTAACGTGAAATTCACGCGTGTAGCGCGCGACTTTCTGAAGGTCTTCGTCTGACAGCATGCGGAAAAACGAAATCTGTCGCAGCATGACAGGAGCGACGCAGCCTGTGGTAGCGTTCATGAACTTCGGGTATGCCCGTGTATGCAAACAACTGCAATCCTAAATGAGAAAGCCGCCTCGTGTCCGTCTTTGAGGTGGATCTGTGGAGAAAAAGCAATGCCGTACGAAGCGATCAAGCATCTGCACATGACGTTCGCCGGACTGAGCATCATCGGTTTTGTAGTGCGCGGTGTCTGGATGATGGTTGAAAGTCCGATGCTCGGACGACGGCTTGTGCGCGTCCTGCCGCATGTTATCGATACCCTGCTGCTGGTCACTGCGATCGCGTTGGCCGTGATGATCGCGCAGTACCCTTTCTTCGCCGCCTGGATTACCGCCAAGGTCGCCGGTCTGGTGGTGTATATCGTGCTGGGCATGGTCGCACTCCGATATGGGCGCACCAAGGGTGTGCGGATCGCTGCATTCTTTGCGGCGATCGTGGTTTTTGCATGGATTGTCTCCGTGGCGATGATGAAAACCCCTGCCGGATTTCTCGCGGGATGAGTGCCGATTCCTTGCTCCCTCGCCCGGCGCCAGGACTGGACGAGCCGCTCGAGATGCTCGCGGCCTGTCACGAACGCGTGCGCGCGCAGTTGGATACGCTGAGCAAGCTGGTGCACTGGTTACCGGAGCATGGCGCCGATGCACAGGCTGCACGCGCGGCAAGTGGGGTGATACGTTACTTCGATCTCGCTGCGGTAAATCATCACCTGGATGAAGAAAAGGATTTGCTTCCGGCAATGCTTGAAGTGGTGCCGCCGGCGGAAAAGGCGCGTTTGCAGGAGCTGGTCAGACGCGTTCTGGCTGAGCATCTTGAGCTGACTGCGCAATGGCAACATCTGCGGGACAGCTTGACTGAAATTGCCGCAGGCAGACCGGCGACGCTTGCTGAAGGGGAGGTGGAGCGCTTCAACAACGCCTACCGAACGCATATCCGGTTCGAGGAAGCAGAAATTTTGCCGTGGGCGGAACGCATGCTCGGTGCCGAAGCGCTCGCGAAGATCAGCGGTCACATGACTGAACGGCGCCGAACGCCCGCTTGATCGGCAGATTGATGCGCATCAAGTCGGTTTTTCAGGGGCTGAGGACAATGGTTCCGGATAACCGGAGAGTCCGAATGAATCACAGCCTTACCGAATGCCTCGAACACCATCATCGGGAATGTGATGATCTTTTTGCGACGCTTGAAGATGCCGTGTCGAAGGCAGACTGGGCGCGCGCCCGTTTGAATTTCGCGCTTTTCCGTGACCAGCTCGAAGCTCATTTTCGTGCAGAGGAAGAAGTCTTGTTCCCACATTTCGAGTCGGTCACTGGCATGACGGATGGGCCGACAAGCGTGATGCGCGCGGAGCATGAATCCATGCGCACGGTGCTGGCGCGCATGGCCGATGCGCTGGAAAACGAGGACGAAGCCGAGTTCGCCGGGGAGAGCGAAACCCTTTTCGTGCTGATGCAGCAGCACAACATGAAAGAAGAGGGCGTACTCTATCCGATGTGCGACAGGCGCCTCGCCAACCAGGCAGAAACATTGGGCGCACGCATCAAACAGGTGATTGAGGAGACGTAAACGTGAGCGTAGTCATAGATGGGCGCGGTCTGGAGCCTCCCGAACCGTTCGAGCTGGCCATGGATGCGCTGCTTGATCTATCGTCAGAAGACAGCCTGACCGTGCTGCTTGATCGTGTGCCGCATCCATTGCTTCGCATTCTTGAGCGCGATGGTTACCCCCATCGCTGTCGCACCGACGAAGCCGGCACGGTAACGCTGCTGATCGCACCACCCGGAGGGAGACTTCCGTAGGAGCCTGGACATGGCATTGATGCAAATTGAAGACCCGCTTCCGAAGACCCCGCAAGCGCCGTCCTGGCGTGCGTTTCTCTCGTATGCTTTTCGCCCGCTCTATCTGCTTGCTGCAGTGCAAGGTGCGTTGTTCGTGCTTGTTTGGGCTTTCGATCAGGGCGGCACGCATGCGCTGCCCGGTTTTCTGTGGCACGGGCATGAAATGGTATGGGGCTACGCGGGGGCGATCATTGTTGGCTTTTTGCTGACCGCAGTGGCTACCTGGACCGGGCGACCGCCGGTGCAGGGCGTATCCCTCGCCATCCTCGTAAGCCTGTGGGTGGGCGCGCGCGTGTTGTTGCTCGTGGTGCCGAATACGGTATTGCCCGGAGCGATCCTGTCAGTGGCGTTCTATGTGTTTGCCGCGGCGTTATTTGCCGTGCCGGTCGCGCAGGCCGGCAATGTACGCAATTTCGTTCCGGTGGGCCTGGTGTTGGCGTTTGGCCTGGCTGACGCGTTGTTTCTGGGCGCAATAGCGGGCGTGGTGAAAATCAATCTGCTGGCCATGTTGCACACCGGATTGCTGTTGGTTGCGGTGGTGATCTTTCTGATGGGTTTGCGGGTGATTCCCTTTTTCACCGCGCGTGGTTTGCAAAAACAGCAGGTGGGCAACCCACGGGGCCTGGTGCTGATCGGCATCGGGTTTCCATTTCTGATGGCGCTCTCGCTCGCATTCGGTACGCCAGCGTGGTTGCCGGCTGCACTGGGTTTGATCGGCGCGACTGCCAACCTGATCGCGTTGGTGCGTTGGTGGCGGCGCGGCGTCACCGGTGAGCCGATGTTGTGGGTGTTGTTTGCCGGTTTTGGCTGTACCGCTGCAGGGGTGTGGCTGTACGGGGCGTTGCTGGTGCTTGCCCCGCATTTACTCAGCGGGGCGGTACACCTGATTGCGGTCGGTGGTATCGGTGTCCTGACTGTAGGTATGATGACGCGTACCGCGTTGGGTCACACCGGACGTCCAATTGCCGCTCCGCGCGGCATGCCGGTTGCGTTTGCGTTGATGCTGGTGGCTGCCGTCGTGCGGGTATGGTCGGTATTCCAGCCAGAGCTGCGCGATCCCTTGGTAATCCTCAGTGGCGTCTGTTTTGCGATTGCGCTGGCGTTGTTCGTGGTCCGTTTCGCCCCGTGGCTGGTTCGTCCGCGCGCGGATGGACGCTAGGGCGACCCACCTGGAGGTTGCATGCTAAGCGAATTGATTGAAAAGTTGCGCCGCGAGCACGGTAATTTCACGCGCTTGCTGGATCAAGTCGACGAATGGATTCAACGTTTTGATGCGGGCGAGGCAGTGGAGTACGAATTACTCCATGACATCATGTATTACATGACTCATTACCCCGACCAATACCACCATCCGTTGGAAGATTTGTTGTTTGCGGAATTGGCGCGTCACCATGAGGAGTTTCGTGCTCCGATGACGGATCTGGCGGAGCAGCATATTCGGATTGCACAAAGCGGCAAGACGCTGATTGAGGATCTGGAAGCGATTCTTGGCAGCGCTGTTGTGTCGCGAGAAATGGTGGTGCGGGACGCTTCGGAATATTCCACGTTGATGCGTCGTCACATGGAGCATGAAGAGGAGACTTTTTTGCCGATGCTCGAAAGGTACGCCAACGAAATAGATTGGGCGCGGGTGCTGGCCGACATGGAGGAGCTCGTTGATCCGATATTCGGAGAAGTCGTGGAGCAGCGTTACCAGACGGTGCATCGCCAACTCGCGAAAGACATTGATTGCGGTTGCGATGTGGAGAGCAAATCCCGCTGATCGGCCGCCGACAAAAATGAGCGAATGGGCCGCGACACGCCCATTTGCATGGAGGCGCGTTTGCATGTGCGGTACGCACGACAAGGCGATTGTGCGGGGCTCGCAGTGAGAACCGGGCGCTTCCTGCAGGCCTTCGATCGGGTATGCTTATATCACTCCATGAGAAGGTCGCCCGATGAAGAACGAATCACTTCCATTGCCTGAAATTCAGGCAATGGCTGAATTCCGCTATCAGCTCCGGCGTTTCTTGCGCTTTTCCGAAGTGCTTGCGCGCCAAAATGGAATTACCAGCCTGCAGTATCAAATGCTGCTTCAAATCAAGGGGTTTCCCGGACGACAATGGGCCAATGTTGGCGAGTTGGCCGAACGTCTCCAATCGCATCATCACGGTATGGTTTCGCTGGTTTCCCGTTGCGAAAAGCTGGGACTGGTTGAACGTCGAACCGGGCGTGATGATGCGCGTAACGTTGAAATCCATCTGACGCCCAAAGGGGACGAGCTGATCACCCAGTTGGCCCGTCTGCACCGCGACGAACTGCGTGCCCGCAAAGGCATGTTTTCGGTTCCGCACTGGCCGGGCGGCGACAAATAGCACCGGCTCCGACACGTTCATCCAACTGCGGAACAATCGTGCTTCCGGTTTGATCC
>DATGNI010000048.1:0-18411 GCA_035306825.1 Azoarcus sp.
TCGATGACTGGTAGGCCCTGTATTGCGAGCCGTATAAGCCCATGCAAGGTCTTGATGTGGTTCAGATGAATGCTGTTGCAGAAAAGGTTGCATCTCCCACCAGTACTAGAACCGCGATTCGGGCATTTCTTTGGCTGTGCAATCGCGTTCCGCAGACGCGGGAACTGGCCCGTATCGCCTGCTTTGTCACAGAAATCAAGGATGACCTGGAGACAGTTCGTGAGTACGAAAGGCGGAAGGCGGAAGGCGGAAGGCGGAAGGCTTTCGACCACCTGCGCGACAGAGATCTTGATGGCCGGATGTTCATCCGCTGTATCCGTCCGGCGCCGTCCAAGGTCATTCAGACGGTTCCGTGGGAACATGGAGAGAACAATTTGCCCGACTTTCCGTAGCTGTTACTGGTTTTGTTCGGATACGGGTGAAAAGCCTCCTTCTTGGTCCGAGGAATAAAAAAACGCCAGCTCAGGAGCTGGCGTTTTTTTACCTGAATGAAAGCCGAATCAACGATAGCCGGCGCGATCGTAGATTTTTTGTGCTTCTGGCACGTTGTTGGCCAGTTCGGAGATCGGCATTTCATCCTGCTTGAATTCGCCGAGGGCTTCGAGCGCCGGGTTTTCGACCTTCACGTCCAGTACGACCGGCCATTCGTTGTTGCCATTGGCAAAGTAGGCTTGGGCGCTATCCGAGGTGAGGTACTCGAGGAATTTCTGGGCGGCTTCCTTGTTCGGTGCGGTCTTGACGATACCGGCGCCGGAGACGTTGACGTGCGTGCCCCAGGTTTCCTGGTTCGGCCACACGAATTCGGTCTCTTCGACGACTTCCTGGTCCTGCGTACGATCCGAGTTCATCAGACGCGCATAGTAGTAGCTGTTGGCGATTGCGACGCCGCACTCACCGGCCGCAACGGAGCGGATTTGATCGGTGTCACCGCCTTTCGGATCACGGGCGAAATTGGCAACAATGCCTTCAGCCCATTTCTCGGTCGCTTCGGCACCCTCGTGATGAATCAGTGCAGAACCGAGCGACAGATTGTATGGGTGGGCGCCGGTACGGGTGCAGACCTTGCCTTTGAGTTTGGGGTCCGCCAGGTCGGCGTAAGTCTGTACGTCCTCGCCATCGACCAGTTCCGGGTTGTAGATGATTACGCGGGCGCGTTTGGAAAAGGCAATCCAGGTCGGCGTGCGCATGTTTTCCGGAATACGCTCGTCGATCACGTCTGATTGAAATTCCGCGAACAGACCCATGCGGTCGGCGTTGCCGAGGCGGGAGGCGTCCACGGTGATGAAGATGTCGGCCGGGCTGTTTTCGCCTTCGGTGCGCATGCGCTCGATGAGTTCGTCTTCCTTGGCTTCGATGCGATTGACCTTGATGCCGGTCTGTTTGGTGAATTCTCCGTACAGATCTTCATCGGTCTGGTAATGGCGGGCGGAATAGATATTCAACTCTTCGTTCGCGGCGATGGCGGGGGTGGTCAGGATGCCGCCGATAAGGAGCGAAACGAGCAGGGCGTTCTTCTTCATGCGTGGTGCCTCGTTTGGGAGATAAAAAGTACAGGGTGGATCGTAACGAGATGAATTCGTAATTGCAAACAATTCGCATTCCACCTACCCTGAACAAGAATCATTCTTAACAACAGAAGGGTTGTCCAATGAATGCTTTGCTCGTAGGTGCGGATCGTCTCGGAAACATCCCAGTTGTTCTGGACCGTTTTGGTATCCGCGTTTCTCGCCACGTTAACGGCCGCGACAGCAGTCATCAGCGCCGCAATGCGCCACTTCCTTCCGGGGTCGAGATTGTGATCCTGTTCACCGACTTCCTTGGCCACAACGTGATGCAGCGTTTCCGAGAAATGGCAAACAGGGAGGGAGTGATGTTTGTGTGTTGCCGGCGTTCGGTATGCGCGCTGGAGCAGGCGCTCGGTCAGCGTATTCCGGCCAACCGTTGCGACAATTGCGCGGCGGCGCCCGCCTGCAAGCGCAAGGGACGGAAAAAATCCTGAGTCGTTTCAGATGTTCGAAATCAGCCGGGCACGTTTTGCGTCGGCGGCACAGAGTTGTGCCGCCGACGACTGAAATGCTGCGCTACAGCACATCCGCAGCGTGATCTGCAAGGCGGGAACGCTCGCCACGCTGGAGCGTAACGTGGCCCGAATGCGCCCACCCCTTGAAACGATCGACAACAAAGGTCAAACCGGAGCTGCCTTCGGTGAGGTAGGGGGTGTCGATCTGCGCGATGTTGCCCATGCAGACGACCTTCGTACCCGGTCCTGCGCGCGTGATCAGAGTTTTCATCTGCTTGGGCGTAAGGTTCTGCGCTTCATCCAGTATCAGGAACTTGTTGAGGAAAGTGCGCCCGCGCATGAAGTTGAGACTTTTGATCTTGATGCGATTGCGAATCAGATCCTGCGTCGCCGCGCGCCCCCATTCACCCCCTTCGCCGGCGGTGCCGTTGAGAACGTCGAGGTTGTCTTCCAGCGCGCCCATCCACGGCGTCATTTTTTCTTCTTCAGTGCCGGGTAGAAAACCGATGTCCTCGCCGACCGGTACGGTTACGCGAGTCATGATGATTTCAGAATAGCGTTTCTCTTCAAGCACCTGTGTCAGGGCTGCGGCAAGCGTCAGCAGTGTTTTTCCGGTGCCTGCCTGACCGAGCATGGTGACGAAATCGATATCCGGATCAAGCAGCAGATTGAGCGCGAAGTTCTGTTCGCGATTGCGTGCGTTGATGCCCCAGACGCTGTTTTTTCCGTGGCTGTAATCGGTGAGTGTTTCGAACATCACCGTCTGGCCTTCTTTTTCGCGCACTCTGGCTTGCAGAGGCGTGTCGCCATCCTGATAGAGGAATTCGTTGAGTACCAGTTCGGAAGCCGCCGGACCGGTGACGCGATAGCGGGTAAAGCTGCCCTCTTTCCACGATTCCATGCCTTGGGCGTGCGCATCCCAAAAGCCGGGTTCCAGTTCGCGCGAGCCGGTATAGAGCAGGTCGCTGTCTTCGAGGACCTTGTCATTGAAGTAGTCTTGCGCTTCGAGGCTCAGCGCGCGCGCCTTGATGCGCATGTTGATGTCTTTCGACACCAGAATGACCGACCGTTCTGGATAACGCTCCGTCAGGTGCAGCACAACGCCGAGAATCTGATTGTCCCCTTTGACAGTGGGGAGCGCATCCGGCAGTTTGAAATTGATCGCTTCTGCCTGCAAAAACAGCTTGCCGGTGGCCTGACCGTGCGATAGGCCGTCAAGATCGATACCCTCACGGATACCGTTTTCACTGGAGGATACGATCTCGTCCAGGGTACGACTGGTCTGGCGAGCGTTGCGAGCGACTTCCGACATGCCTTTTTTGTTCGCATCGAGTTCTTCGAGCGTCATCATCGGCACATAGAGGTCATGTTCCTCGAAACGGAACAGGCTGGTGGGGTCGTGCATGAGCACGTTGGTGTCGAGTACGAACAGCTTGGTGGCTGCGGCTTGGGAGTCGGCGCGTCGGGTCATGGATGCGGCTTTCCTTACATGCTCTGGACAAGTGCCAGCACGGCTTGTGCGTGACCCGGAACCTTGACGCTGCGCCAAGCCTGGACGATGTTTCCTTCAGTGTCGATCAGGAAGGTGGAACGTTCGATGCCGCGCACTTGCTTGCCGTACATGTTTTTCAAACGGATCACATCAAAGGCGCTGCACGCGACTTCATCCACGTCGGAGATCAGGTCGAAAGGCAAACCGAGCTTTTCCTTGAAGCGTTCGTGTGATTTCAGGCTGTCACGCGAGATGCCAAAGACCTTGCAGTCGGCTGCAACGAATTCGTCGTGCAGATCACGAAAGTCGATGCTTTCATTGGTGCAGCCGGGGGTGTTGTCTTTTGGGTAGAAATACAACACAACCTTGCTGCCGCGCAGTTCCGCGAGGCTGATGGTCTGACCGCCGGTAGCGGGGAGGGAGAAATCGGGCGCCGGAATCGCGCTTGTTTCATTCATGGGTGGGATCCCTTCGTTCTTATGTGGGTTCAGCGTAACGGACAATGTGTTGGATTGACAATCTACGAAGAGATTGCGCCGATCAGCTATTATGCGCCGCTAACGTGCTGCCAGAGGCTTCGTTGTTCGTGGATGCTGTTCAAATCGTAGTGCTTGCGCTCGTTCAGGGCGTAACCGAATTCCTGCCAATTTCCAGCTCTGCCCACCTGATTCTCGCGCCCGCGATATTGGGGTGGCCTGATCAAGGGCTGGCTTTTGATGTGGCGGTGCATGTCGGGTCGCTGAGCGCGGTCATGCTGTATTTTCGCCAAGAAATCGCCCGTATGACAATAGCCGGCCTGGGCTCGTTTGCGGGGCGCTGGTCGCCGGACGCCAAGCTGGCCTGGGCGGTTGTGTTGGGCACGCTGCCGGTGGTGTTCGTCGGTCTGTTGGGTAAATCCTTTATCGAAACCGCCTTGCGCGGCCCGCTGGTGATCGCGATTTCGACGATTGTGTTTGGTTGTGCGCTCTGGTGGGCTGACGTGACGGGACGGCGCGACCGCAGTGAATACACGGTCAGTTGGCGCGATGCGCTCTTCGTGGGGGTTGCGCAGGCGATTGCGTTGATTCCGGGGACTTCACGTTCGGGCATCACCATCACTGCGGCACTGTTGCTCGGCCTGTCGCGTGAAGCCGCCGCGCGGTTTTCCTTCCTGCTGTCGATTCCAACACTGATGGCTTCGGGCGTATTAGTGGGGCGCGATCTGCTTGAGTCGAAGGTGCCGGTTGCGTGGGGAGAACTGGCACTTGGCACGCTGGTGGCCGCGGTGTCCGCCTATGCGTGTATTCATCTATTCATTACGCTTGTGGCGCGCACCGGCATGTTGCCGTACGTGATCTATCGTCTTGCGTTGGGCTTCCTGTTGCTCTGGATCTTCCTGTAAACAGACTGGAAGGGCGGTGCGAGAACGGCTTCGCTCTCGACTGCCCGCGATCCCTTCGGTACCATTAATTCCTTTTGTCCCTGCGTATTTTGCGCGCAGGTGAGGCTTTTTCCGAGGACGGGCAAGATGTCTGTGACCAGCAACCGCACGCTTGCGCCGGCTTTGCCCGTGGCGGCGAAGCCGAATGATGGCATTACCGAAATGCGTCTGATTCGAAAATCCGACAAGCTCGCGGATGTTTGTTATGACATTCGCGGTCCGGTGCTGGCCCGCGCGAAACAAATGGAAGATGAAGGGCAGCGCATCATCAAGCTCAACATCGGCAACCTCGCGCCATTTGGTTTCGAAGTGCCCGAGGAAATCGTCGTCGATGTCATCCATAACTTACGCGAAGCGTCGGGCTACTCGGATTCAAAAGGCCTGTTTGCCGCGCGTAAGGCGGTGATGCATTACACCCAGCAAAAGCAGATTGCCGGCGTCGGTATTGAAGATATCTATATTGGCAACGGCGCTTCCGAGCTGATCGTGATGTCCATGCAGGCGTTGCTCAACAACGGCGATGAAGTGCTCGTGCCGGCCCCGGATTATCCGTTATGGACCGCCGCCGTCAGCCTCGGCGGAGGGCAGCCGCGCCACTACATGTGCGACGAACAGGCGGATTGGTATCCGGATCTCGACGACATTCGCAGCAAGATCACGCCGACCACGCGGGCAATCGTCGTGATCAATCCGAACAACCCGACCGGAGCGCTGTATTCCGACGAATTGCTGCAGGGCATCATCGAGATCGCGCGCGAACATCAGCTCATTATTTTCGCTGACGAAATCTATGACAAAATGGTGTATGACGGAGCGCGTCATACGTCGATTGCGTCGCTCGCGGATGATGTCTTGTTCGTCACCTTCAACGGTCTGTCAAAGAACTACCGAGCCTGTGGCTATCGTGCCGGCTGGATGGTGGTGTCGGGCGAAAAGCGTCATGCGCTGGACTATATCGAAGGGCTGACGATGCTCGCCTCGATGCGTCTGTGTTCCAATGTGCCGGGTCAGTGGGCGATTCAAACTGCGCTGGGTGGTTATCAGAGCATTGAAGAATTGGTCGCCCCGGACGGTCGTCTGACCCGTCAGCGAGACCTCGCTCACAGCATGATGACATCCATCCCGGGTGTCAGTTGCGTCAAGCCCAAGTCCGCGCTCTATCTTTTCCCGCGTCTGGATCCGAAAATTTACCCCATTCAGGACGACCAGCAGTTCATTCTCGAACTGCTCGAAGAAGAGCGCGTGCTGTTGGTGCAGGGGAGCGGTTTCAACTGGGGAGCGCCCGATCATTTCCGACTCGCCTTTTTGCCGTACGAGGAGGATCTGGAAGATGCCATGGGCCGGATCGAACGTTTCCTTGATCTATATCGTACACGTCACGCCTGATTGCGTGATCCTTCCGAACCCCAAATTCAGAATAGAACATGAGACCCATTAACGTTGGCCTTCTTGGCCTCGGTACTGTCGGTGGGGGCACCTTCGAGGTGCTCGCGCGCAATAGCGAGGAAATCGCCCGCCGCGCAGGGCGTGCGATCCGCATTTGTGCGGTCGCTGACCGCAATCTTGAGCGCGCTCGTGAGAAGGTTGGCCACTCCGTTCGGGTGACCGATGACGTCTTCTCGATCGTCAACGACCCCGAGATTGATATCGTCGTTGAACTGATTGGCGGCTGCGATGTGGCCAAAGAGCTGATACTCGGCGCGATCGCCAATGGCAAGCACGTGGTGACTGCCAACAAGGCCTTGCTCGCTTTACATGGCAACGAGATTTTCGCGGCCGCACAAGAACGAGGCGTGATGGTGGCGTTCGAGGCTGCCGTGGCGGGTGGTATCCCGATCATCAAGGCGTTGCGCGAAGGTCTTTCGGCCAACCGCATCGAATGGTTCGCGGGCATCATCAATGGCACGACGAACTTCATCCTTTCCGAAATGCGTGAAAAGGGCCTGGCTTTTGCCGACGTGTTGCATGAAGCACAGATGCTCGGATATGCCGAGGCCGATCCGACCTTCGACGTTGAAGGGGTGGATGCCGCGCATAAAGCTGCGCTGATGAGTGCCATCGCGTTCGGGGTGCCGATGCAGTTCGAGGCCGCGCACATCGAAGGCATTACCAATCTGCAAAGCATTGATATTGCCTATGCGGGACAGCTCGGATATCGGATCAAGCTGCTTGCATTGTCGAGTCGTCGCCCGGAAGGCGTAGAGCTTCGCGTGCATCCGACGCTGATTCCGCGCGATCGTCTGCTTGCGAATGTCGAAGGCCCGATGAACGCCGTGCTCGTGCAGGGGGATGCGGTCGGCCCAACCATGTATTACGGCGCGGGAGCCGGAGCAGAGCCCACGGCCAGCGCGGTCATCGCGGATCTTGTAGACGTCACCCGTCTGCACACCGCCGACCCGGAACATCGGGTGCCGCATCTGGCTTTTCAGCCGGATCTGCTGCATGACGTCAAGGTCTTGCCGATCGAGGAAGTGATCACTTCCTACTATCTGCGCATGCGCGTTGATGACAAACCCGGTGTGCTGGCCGAAGTGACCGGGATTCTCGCGCAGCGCAGCATTTCAATCGAAGCCATGTTGCAGCGTCAGGCTGAAGTGGGTGAATCCCGTACCGACATCATCATCCTGACGCACCGTACGGTCGAGCGAAACGTCAATGCGGCAATCAAGAGTATTGAGGCGTTGCCGGTCGTGCGAGGTGAAGTGGCTCGCTTGCGCATGGAAAACCTGAAATAACCACTTCTGGCGCAGCGTTTTGAAACGGCCGCAATGGAAACGTTGCGGCCGTTTTAGGTCAGGGTTTGCTGTCTGACCCGCATTCCGCAATGACAAGTGTGCAAGCGCTGGCACAGGATGTGGTCTTTGGGCGCGGTGCTTTGCACAGGCCGTCGGGCAATACGGGATACTGCGAAGGTGGGGGCGGGCTGCCGGCCGAGTAAGATGGAAGAGGTTTGTTGCCTCGTTCCGGCTCGTCCGGAGGAAACTCGCCAACGAGCGGCCGAGTCCAAACTGATACCGAATCTATCCGTCAGGTGGCGCATGCACCGCGTTACGGCCATTTTGCTAGGTGGAATGTTTTTGGCGCTGACCGCTTGCGATCCATTGTCGCAACCGGAATCAATGCTGGAAACCTATGTGGAGCGCGCGGCGCGCGTGCTTGACGAAACGGCCGAACTGACCCCCGTGATGGCGGTTCCGCAACTCCCGCGCAAACGTGACCGCGTGCGGGAATTGCCCGATCTCGACCTCGGCATGCTGGACTTTCTCAGCCTGTACGGGTGCGAATTGCAACACGTCATCAGCGAACGAAATTCAATTCTGGGTCGGGTGATGCATCCGGTAAACCAGCTCCACTATGAATTACGTTTTGTCCGCTCGGCACAAATCTGTCTGGAGGAGATCGACAGCGAACGACGTGCGCGCGCCATTGCCGAGGCGATCGAGATCAAGCGCGCAGCATTGCCCGACGTGATCTGGAATGCGGTGTGGAGTTCGAGCGAAATCGAGGCGTTTCTGACCCGTTCGAAAGGCCCGTTGCGAATCGATGTGGATCGCGATCTGGCGAGCGTGCTGGCAGCGGATCTGTACGCATTGGAAAGCGTGGCCGAACGCATCCGGCACGGTGAAGTGCCGGATCTTGAGGTCACTGCGTTGGACGGTATTTATCAACGCTGGCAATCGCGTCCGTTGGCCGGACAGGTGATTCGCAGTGCAGTGCTCATTGCGGCGCGCCTGGACGACGTCTCGCGATTAATCGAACCGCGACTGAAAGACCGCCCAGTTTGCGCCCGGCCCGATCATCAGCCCCGCGCAGCGTTAAACATGCAGGGCATGTTCATGACCGTCTATATTGGTCATGTCCAGCCGTATCTGGCCGCGGTTCAACGTGTGCGGAATGAATTGATGCCGACACTGCAAAGTCTTGCCGCCATGGGGGCTGAAACGCGTACGCCTGCGATGACGGAATACGCTCACATGATGTTCCATGGCGAGGTCGAAGGCAGCGTGTGGTGGAACTTCGATCGTGCCGTGGCGCGTCACACCGAACTTTGGCAGAAACTGCTTGAACAATGCGGCATGCGACCGCAAAGTTGATGGCGTCCGAACCCACGGCCTTTCTCCAGTTCAACCTGTGGCTGTGCTCTCCGTTAGAATATCCCTTTTTGCCTTGTCAGGACTTTCTCCCGTGAAATACCTTTCCACGCGCGGTCAGCCGGCCGGCCCCGAATTTTGCGACATCCTGCTCGGCGGTCTGGCCGCCGATGGTGGTCTGTACCTGCCGGAGAGCTACCCGCAGGTGACGCGTGACGAACTCGATGCGTGGCGTGCGTTGCCCTATGCCGACCTGGCATTCGCGGTCTTGTCGAAATTCGCCACCGACATCCCTGCGGACGATTTGCATGCGATCTGCAAAAAGACCTACACCCCCGAAATCTATCGCCATCCGCGCGCCGGAAGTGACGCGGACGAGATCACTCCGCTTGCGTGGCTGCAACCCGGCAAGCTCGCATTGCTCGAACTGTCGAACGGCCCGACGCTGGCGTTCAAGGACATGGCGATGCAGTTTCTGGGCAATCTGTTTGAGTACGTATTGGCGAAGCGCGGCGAGGAAATCAATATTCTCGGCGCAACTTCGGGCGATACGGGCTCGGCGGCCGAGTATGCGATGCGCGGCAAGCACGGTGTGCGGGTGTTCATGCTTTCACCGCACGAACGCATGAGTGATTTTCAGCGTGCGCAGATGTATTCGCTGACCGATGAAAATATCTACAACATCGCGGTTACCGGCATGTTCGACGATGCACAGGACATTGTGAAAGCGGTTTCGAACGATGCTGAATTCAAGGAGAAACACCGCATTGGTGCGGTCAACTCGATTAACTGGGCGCGCGTTGCGGCGCAGGTGGTGTACTACTTCAAGGGGTATTTTGCCGCGACGAAGAGCAACGACGAGCGCGTTGCCTTCTGCGTGCCCTCGGGCAATTTCGGCAACATCTGCGCCGGCCACATTGCGCGTCAAATGGGTTTGCCCATTGGCCGTTTGATCCTTGCAACGAATGAGAACAATGTTCTCGACGAGTTTTTTCGCACGGGCGTTTACCGTCCGCGCGCGTCTGCCGAAACCCATGTCACATCGAGCCCGTCGATGGATATTTCCAAGGCGTCCAATTTCGAGCGTTTCATGTTCGATCTAGTCGGACGCGATCCGGCGGTGGTTGCAGATCTGTGGCGCAAGGTGGATGCTGGAGAAGCCGTCGACCTGAACGAAACGCCGTATTTTGCGCGTGTGCCGGAATTCGGCTTCGTTTCTGGCAGCAGTTCGCACGCGGACCGTCTTGCCACCATCCGCAAGGTGTGGGACGAATACGGCGTCATGATCGATACGCATACCGCCGACGGTGTGAAGGTGGCGCTGGAGAACCTGCCGGAAAACATGCCCACCATCGTGCTGGAGACGGCCCAGCCGGTGAAATTCGCCGAAACCATCCGCGAAGCCCTGGGGCGGGAACCGGCTCGGCCGGCGGATCTGCAAGACATCGAGAACCTGCCGCAGCATGTCGAGGTGATGGCGCCGGATGCGAAGGCTATCAAGCAATACATTGTCGATAACATCGGCTGAGTACAACGCTGCGAAAAACAAAAAAGCGCCTTGAAACGGCGCTTTTTTGTGTGTGCCGGAAGGGGGTTATTTCTCTATATGGCGCAACGACAGATCAATCGCTTGCAGGTTTTTAGTCAGGCCCCCGATCGAAATGCGATGCACGCCGGTTTCGGCAATTGAACGCACCTGTTCAAGGCTGACGCCGCCCGAGGCTTCCAGCTCTGCGCGTTCCTGGGTGAGCTCGACCGCGCGATGCAGGGTGTCGAGATCCATGTTGTCGAGCAGCAGCATCTTTACGCCA
This sequence comes from Azoarcus sp., assembly GCA_035306825.1. Classification (GTDB taxonomy): domain Bacteria; phylum Pseudomonadota; class Gammaproteobacteria; order Burkholderiales; family Rhodocyclaceae; genus Pseudazoarcus. The sequence continues at coordinate 10,835 of DATGNI010000048.1, forward strand.
CAATCCAGCGCTTGTTCCAGCTCTTCCAGGTTTTCCACCTCGACCTCGATAAAGGCCTGCGGCGGCGCCAGCCTCCGCGCGGCCTCGACCGCTGCACGGAGACTCCCGGCGGCGATGATATGGTTTTCCTTGATCAAAACGCCGTCGAACAGGCCGATGCGATGATTGTGCCCGCCGCCGACTGAAACCGCATATTTTTGCGCCATGCGCAAGCCCGGCAGCGTCTTACGGGTATCCACGATTTTGGCTCGTGTGCCCGCGACCGCTTCGACGAAACGTTGCGTGGTGGTGGCGGTGCCGGATAAGGATTGGAGAAAATTCAGTGCGGTGCGTTCGGCGGTGAGCAGCGTGCGGGCGTCCGTGGCGATGTCACACAACGGCTGGTCGGCCGTCACGGTTTCGCCTTCACGGACGTGCCACGACACGGTTGCGTTCGGGTCGAGCGCGTGAAAGGTGGCGTCGACCCAGGCGGACCCGCACAGCACGGCAGGCTCACGGGTGATGATCCGGGCGCGCGCGCGGGCGTCTGCTGGAATCAGCCCAGCGGTGAGATCGCCGCTGCCAACGTCTTCGGCAAGTGCCGCTGCAACCGTGCGTTGAATTTCGATGCGAAGTGGGTGAGGGATAAGCATGGTTCGAGTGTACAACGAGCGTCGTTTTTCAGGCGTCTGGAACAGGCGGATTGCCGGCTTCGCGCAGCCACGCATTGAAAATTCGGCGGGCGGCGGTAATGACTTCGCTTGCGGTTAAGCCGATGGGGCCGACGTTGTCGGCAGCGAGCTGTTCGGCCGCCGTGCCGTGCAGATGAACCGCGGCGGTCAGCGCAGCTTCGGGCGGCCAGTGTTGCGCGAGTAATGCGGTAATCAGGCCGGTCAGTACGTCGCCCATTCCGGCACTGGCCATGCCGGGATGGCCGGTGCAGTTGATGTGCCAGCGCCCGTCGGGCAACGCGATGATGGTGCCGCAGCCTTTGAGTGCAACCAATGCGTTGAAACGCTGTGCCAGCTCGGTCGCAGAGCGGATGCGATCGGTCTGGACTTCCTCGGTTTCTCGACCGAGCAGACGTGCAGCTTCCGCCGGGTGGGGTGTAAGGAGGGTCGGTGCCTGGCGTCGGGTGCAAAGCTGTTCGAGAACATCATGAGCGGCGATCAGATTGAGGGCGTCGGCGTCCAGCACCAGCGGTACAGGCGTGGGCAGGACGCGTTCCATCAGGCGACGTGCGTCGTCCGAGGTGCCTAAGCCCGGGCCGACGGCAAGGACACTGGCGGCTTTGATCACCACGTTGGGCATGCGCAGCATCAATTCGGGTTGCATCGCATCCACGCTGGGGGCGTCGCGATCCATCATGCCAACGAAAATACGGCCGGCGCCAAGGTTCAAAGCCGCGCGTCCCGACAGAAGGGTGGCGCCGATCATGCCGCTTGCGCCGCCGAGAATTCCAGCGTTGCCGAAACTGCCTTTGTGCGTGTTGAGACGTCGCGGCGCGAGATGTTCGTGGAACATGGAGGGACGTACGCGCACCCCGTTGGGCGAGGCGATTTCCTGAACCGCCACGTCGAGAGGATGAACGGATACCACCCCGGCGTGATCCGGCCCATCAAGGGTGAGCAGTCCGGGCTTGAGTGCGATGAAACTGAGCGTGTGGGTCGCGTTGAACGCGATGCCGAGAACACGGCCGGTGTCGGCATCAATACCACTCGGCACGTCGAGCGCCAGACGCGGGCACGCCAGGGCATTCAGGTGTTTGATCCAGTCGCGGTACGCGTTTTTGATCGGGCGTTGCAGGCCAATACCGAACAGGGCATCTACGACCAGTGCCCAACCGGTGTCGGGTTCGGCGGGCAGGGCGTCCAAGGTGCTTCCGCCCGCTTCGTGCCAGGCATTGAGTGCGGTACGTGCGTCGGCAGGCAAGCGCTCCGCATTGCCGGCAAATACAACCGTTACCGCACGGCGCGCTTGCAGCAGGCGACGTGCCATGACAAATCCGTCACCGCCATTGTTGCCTGGACCGCAGACAATAAGAATGGTGCCGGGGCGGTCGGCAGTCAGTCGTACGGCTGCTTCGGCCGCAACCCGGCCGGCGCGCTCCATCAACGATGGATCAGCGCTGTCGCTCACCTGGGATTCAAGAATGCGGATCCCTGCTACGGTGTAGATCGGTTCAGGGGGCGAGAACATCGAGTTCGCTCTGTTGTGACCCGGAACAAGGCAGTATATAGGCTAGGCGCGTGCGTGTTTACGCCGGATATTGAACGAAGCAGGGTTATGGGTCTGCCGAGCGTATCGTCAAGGCTCGCCACCTTGCTGGGCGGGTGTGCAGTTCCAAGCCGTGAGATTCACTCTTCTTGCGTATTGAGCGGCGTGTACAGATCGCTGAAGGGGCTGCATTTGTCTACACTTCGTGGCAGACCGTACTGAATGCAAAGTCGAAAAGCGCTCATTAAAGACGTGTGGATGTAAATTCACGGATTCTTGATCGCGTTTCGGGGCGTCCGGAATCAGGTTGGACGCTGTTTCAGGCTGGAAGGAAGGGCGCGGGCCTGTGGTAGAATTTGCGGTTAGCACAAACTCGGCGGAGCCGGCGGGACAGCAAGGAAATCTTGCTTCGCCGCCTCCGCTTCAACCTCTTTTGAACTTGTCGGGAAGCAATTGATGGAGAACAACCAGGAAACGCCGAGCGCGCTGGAGCGCCGTATCGACATGGCTGTATCGATGGCTGATGTTGAAAAAGATGTCGAAGCCCGTATCAAGCGCATGGCCCGCAGCATGAAGATGGCCGGCTTTCGGCCGGGCAAGGTGCCCCTCAAGATCGTTGAGCAAACGCATGGTGCACAAGTGCGTTCCGAAGCGATCGGCGCAGCGGTTGAAAAGGCTTTTGGTGAAAAGGTGCGGGAGCAGGAACTGCGTATCGCCGGTCAGCCGAGCATCGAACCGGGTGACGCCACCGAAGACGGGAAACTTTCCTTTACCGCTGTGTTCGAAGTCTATCCTGAGGTACAGCCGGGCTCGCTCGCTGACAGCTCATTTGAACGCCCCACGCTGGAAATCGGTGACGCAGAGGTTGAGAAAACGATCGAAGTGTTGCGCAAACAGCGCACTCAGTACGAAGTGACGGATCGTGCCGCGCAGGATCAGGATCGGGTGGTCATCGACTTCATCGGACGGAAGGACGGCGAAGTGTTTGAAGGCGGTCAGGCGAGCGATTTTCCGTTCGTCCTCGGCGCCGGCGCGATGCTGAAGGATTTTGAAGAAGCGGTTGCCGGACTCTCCCAAGGCGAGTCAAAAACCTTTGAAATGACCTTTCCGGAAGATTATCAGGCGGAGCATCTCGCGGGTCAGAAGGTTGAATTCGAAATCACCGTCAAGGCCGTCGAGGCGCCGAAGCTGCCTGAAGTCGATTCGGACTTCGCCAAAGAATTGGGCGTCAAGGGCGGGGATGTCGCTCAGCTGCGCGAAGAAATCAAGGGCAACCTCGAACGTGAGGTCAAGCGTCGCGCTCAGGCTCGCGTCAAGGAGCAGGTGATGGAGGCGCTGCTCGAAACCACCACGATCGAGCTTCCCAAGGCGTTGGTGCAGGCCGAATCCGAAGTCTTGGCCGATAACGCGCGCCGCGACATGGAATCGCGCGGGATGGATGTCAAGGATTTGCCCATCCAGGCCGAGTGGTTCGTTGAGCAGGCCGAGCGTCGCGTACGTCTGGGATTGATCATGGCGGAAATCGTCAAGGCCAACGATCTGTACGCCACGCCCGAACAGGTGCGCAGCATGATCGAAGAGATGGCCGAGAGTTATGAAGATCCGTCAGAGCTGGTAGGCTGGTACTACTCCGATCAGCAGCGCCTCGCTCAGGTAGAAGCGTTGGTGGTTGAAAATAACGTGGTCGAATGGGCTCTGAAAGAGGGCAAGACCGAGGACAAGCCAGTCGGCTTTGACGATCTGATGGGTAACGAGGCTGCGGCCTGAGACCGGTAGACAGGGACACGATGAGCAAGGCAAACATGCATTCAGAATGGGATCCGCAAGCCCTCGGCCTCGTGCCGATGGTGGTCGAGCAAAGTGGCCGCGGCGAGCGCGCCTACGATATCTATTCACGTCTCCTGAAGGAGCGGGTCGTGTTCCTTGTGGGACCGGTGAATGATGTCACTGCCAACCTGATCGTGGCCCAGTTGTTGTTTCTCGAATCCGAGAATCCGGACAAGGAAATATCCTTCTACATCAATTCGCCGGGCGGCTCGGTCGCGGCGGGCATGGCCATTTACGACACCATGCAATTCATCAAGTCGGACGTGTCGACGTTGTGCATCGGTCAGGCCGCGAGCATGGGGTCGTTCCTGCTGGCCGCCGGCGCGAAAGGCAAGCGTTACTGCCTGCCGAATTCACGTGTGATGATTCACCAGCCGCTGGGCGGTTTTCAGGGTCAGGCCTCGGATATCGAGATTCATGCCAAAGAGATCCTGTACATTCGCGAACGTCTCAATGGCATGCTTGCCAAACATACTGGCCAGCCGGTGGAGCGGATTGCGAAAGACACCGACCGTGACAACTTCATGAGTGCTGAAGCCGCCGTCGAGTATGGCATCGTCGACAAGGTGCTGACGTCGCGTGCTGACGTTTGAAGAAGTGGAGATTACAAGATGACCGAGAAGAAGGCGGGCAGCGAAAAAAAGGCGGGCAGCGAAAAACTGCTGTATTGCTCATTTTGCGGCAAAAGCCAGCATGAAGTTCGCAAGCTGATTGCGGGGCCTTCCGTCTTCATCTGCGATGAGTGCATTGAGCTGTGCAAAGACATCATTCGCGATGAGATGCTCGAAGGCGTCGCGGGTGAGGGCGCCAAAAACAGCCTGCCGACCCCGCAGGAAATCTGCCGCATTCTGGATCAGTACGTCATCGGTCAGAACAGTGCCAAGCGGAATCTTGCGGTTGCGGTATATAACCATTACAAGCGCTTGCGTCATCTGTCTGCAGATAAAGACGAAGTCGAGCTGTCGAAGAGCAATATTTTGCTGATCGGCCCGACCGGCTCGGGTAAAACGCTGCTCGCCCAGACGCTCGCACGTTTGCTCAACGTACCCTTCGTGATGGCGGACGCCACAACCCTGACCGAAGCCGGCTACGTGGGCGAAGACGTTGAAAACATCGTGCAGAAGCTGTTGCAAAAGTGCGATTACGACGTCGAGAAGGCGCAACACGGCATCGTCTATATCGACGAGATCGACAAGATTTCACGCAAGTCCGATAACCCGTCGATTACGCGTGATGTGTCCGGCGAGGGGGTGCAGCAGGCACTGCTCAAACTGGTCGAGGGCACGATGGCTTCGATTCCGCCGCAAGGTGGTCGCAAGCATCCGAACCAGGATTTTTTGCAGGTTGATACGACCAACATCCTGTTTATCGTTGGCGGGGCCTTTGACGGCCTGACAAAAGTCATTCGCGAACGTACCGAGAAGGTCGGCATCGGTTTTGGTGCCGAGGTCAAAAGCCGGGATGGACGGGATGCATCGGCTTTCCTGAGCCAAGTTGAGCCGGAAGATCTCGTCAAATTCGGCCTGATACCGGAATTCGTCGGCCGTTTGCCGGTCGTCGCGACGCTGGAGGAGCTGGACGAGGATGCGCTCGTTGAGATTCTCGTTGAGCCGAAGAACGCTCTGGTCAAGCAATACCAGAAGCTGTTCGAGATGGAAGGCGTTGAACTCGAGATCCGTCCGGCCGCTTTGCAGGCCGTGGCGCGCAAGGCCATTGAGCGGCATACCGGCGCACGCGGTTTGCGTTCGATCCTCGAGCAGGCGCTGCTCGATATCATGTTCGATTTGCCGACGTTGGAAGGCGTTGAAAAAGTCGTCATCGAAGAAAACGTCATCACCGAAGGGGTGCGGCCCCTTCTGATTTACGCCGACCAGCCCAAAGTGTCCGGCTCCAACTGAGGGAGGTGTCCCGGCAGGGGCACGTTTGACGTGGTCTGGCTTGCGGTTTGGTAGTGTCTGAGCGTAAGCTGGATTCGCGCCCTGTTTTCTTGCGCCGCTCGTAAGTGAGCGCGCGCTTGAATTTCAGGGGAGGGCCCCCACGTGGCTTATGAACTCCCGTAAAGGTCCAAATCATGGCAAGTCACTCCGAATTTTCCGTGGAACAGAAAACCCTCCCGTTGTTGCCCTTGCGCGACGTGGTGGTGTTCCCGCATATGGTCATTCCATTGTTTGTCGGGCGTCCGAAATCCATCAAGGCGCTCGAAGTGGCGATGGAATCCGACAAGGCGATCCTCCTTGTGGCGCAGCGTTCAGCCGCCAAGGACGAACCGTCGCCTGAAGATCTGTACGACGTAGGCTGCATCGCCAACGTATTGCAGATGCTGAAGCTGCCTGACGGCACGATCAAGGTACTCGTCGAAGGCGTGCAGCGCACTTGGGTGCGCGCGGTGGAGGAGACTGAAGAGCTGTTTGTCTCCGAAATCGAGCCGATTGAATCGAACGAACTCGCGTCGACCGAGATCGAGGCGATGCGCCGCGCGATCATCGGCCAGTTCGACCAGTACGTGAAACTCAACAAGAAGATTCCAGGCGAGATCCTCGCTTCTCTTTCCGGTATTGAAGAAGCCGGGCGTCTGGCCGACACGATTGCTGCCCATCTGCCGCTCAAGCTTGAGCAGAAGCAGGAAGTGCTGGAAATTTTTGACACCGCGGAACGCCTCGAAAAGCTGCTGTTGCAGATTGAGGCAGAACTCGACATTCTCCAGGTGGAGAAGCGTATTCGTGGCCGAGTGAAGCGTCAGATGGAAAAAAGCCAGCGCGAGTACTATCTCAACGAACAGGTCAAAGCGATCCAGAAAGAGCTGGGTGAGGGTGAAGAGGGCGCTGATCTCGAGGAGATGGAGAAGAAAATCCACTCCGTCGGGATGCCTAAAGACGCACTTGCGAAAGCTGAATCGGAGTTCAAGAAACTCAAGCTGATGTCGCCGATGTCGGCTGAAGCCACGGTTGTGCGCAGCTATATCGAGACGCTCACCAATCTGCCGTGGAAAAAGAAATCGCGCGTCAGCAAGGATCTGGCCAAGGCCGAGACGATTCTCGACAAAGACCATTACGGTCTTGAGAAGGTCAAAGAACGCATCGTTGAATATCTCGCCGTGCAACAGCGTGTCGACAAGGTGAAGGCACCGATTCTGTGTCTCGTCGGCCCTCCGGGCGTGGGCAAGACCTCGCTCGGCGAATCGATCGCCAAGGCGACCAACCGGAAATTCGTTCGCATGGCGCTTGGCGGCGTGCGGGACGAAGCCGAAATCCGTGGGCACCGTCGTACCTACATCGGTTCAATGCCCGGGAAAATCCTGCAGAACATGCTGAAGGTTGGCGTGAAGAACCCGCTGTTCCTGCTGGATGAGGTGGATAAGCTTGGGCAGGATTTCCGTGGCGATCCGTCTTCGGCACTTCTTGAAGTGCTCGATCCGGAGCAAAACCATACGTTCCAGGACCATTACGTCGAGGTCGACTACGACCTGTCGGATGTCATGTTCGTGGCTACCGCAAACACGCTGAATATTCCGCCGGCGCTGCTCGACCGTATGGAGGTGATCCGCCTTTCGGGGT
>DATGNI010000049.1:0-5820 GCA_035306825.1 Azoarcus sp.
AGCTGTCCCAATAATCCGGCGTGTTGTAGACCTCTCTCAGGTGCTCCACGAAAAATCGCACTTTCGCCGGTAGATAACGCTGCTGCGGGTACACCGCCTGAATGTCATAGTTGGGAATCGCGAACTCATCGAGCACCGTCACCAGTTCACCGCGCTTGAGCGCGGACTGAATCTCCCAGGTCGAGCGCCAGCCTACGCCCAATCCCTGTTTGACCCAGCGCAACAACAGCTCGCCGTCATTGCAATCGAGATCGCCCGACACTTTCACCGCAACCAGCTTGCCGTCGCGCAGGAACGTCCAGCCGCGTTGCTGGCCGCCCTGAAGGTTAAAGGCCAAACAGTTGTGTCGGCTCAGCTCCTCCACCGTCTTCGGCTTGCCATGACGTGCGAAATATTCGGGCGTGGCGCAAATCACGCGCCGGTTCGGGAACAGGGGTACGGATACATAATTTGGATCGGCCACTTCGCCAATGCGGATCGCCATATCGTAGCCTTCACGCACCAGATCCACTACGCTGTCGGTCAGATTGAAGGAGAGTTTGAGATCCGGAAAGCGCGCGCGGAAGGCCGGCGCATGCGGGGCAACGTGATGGCGACCGAACGCTGCTGGAGCCGACACCACGAGGTGACCGCGCACCGTTTTGCGGTCCGCGGTTATACTCGCTTCGGCCTCGTCGAAATCGCGCAGCAACACGCGCGCACGTTCCAGAAACTGCTCGCCGAGGTCGGTCAGCGACAGCCCACGCGTTGAGCGATGCATCAGCTTTACGCCCAGGCGCCGCTCCAGCGCATCCAGGCGCCGCCCCATCACCACGGGCGTAACCCCCTCAACGAGCGAGGCGGCGGCAAAAGTGCCCCGCTCCGCCACCAGAACAAAGCTGCGGATTTCGGTATAACGATCCACTCGATACTCCTGATATCGACAGACATGCATTATGCGACAATTGCAGGTCTGGTCCCAAGCTCTTATCCTTGGTGAGTTAACACAGAATTTCTGCACTTTTCCCTATGTTTTCTTTAAGGAGTTTGTCATGGCCCGCATGAGAGCCGTTGATGCCGCCGTTGCAGTACTGCGCAAGGAAGGCGTCGATATCGCGTTTGGTCTTCCCGGCGCTGCGATCAACCCGCTGTATTCAGCGATGCGCAAGGACGGTGGAATCCGTCATATCCTCGCCCGTCACGTCGAAGCCGCCTCGCACATGGCCGAAGGCTATACCCGCGCCAACCCGGGCAACATCGGGGTGTGCCTCGGCACGTCCGGTCCGGCCGGCACCGACATGATTACCGGTCTGTATTCCGCCTCGGCTGACTCGATCCCCATTCTGTGCATCACCGGTCAGGCTCCGCTCGCGCGTCTGCACAAGGAAGACTTCCAGGCCGTGGATATCGAATCCATCGCCAAGCCGGTCACCAAAATGGCTGTCACCGTACGCGAAGCCGCATTGGTGCCGCGCGTACTGCAGCAGGCGTTCCACATCATGCGTTCGGCTCGCCCGGGCCCGGTGCTGATCGACCTGCCGATCGACGTCCAGATGGCCGAGATCGAGTTCGACATCGACACCTATGAGCCGCTGCCGGTTTACAAGCCCGCAGCCACCCGCGCGCAGGCTGAAAAAGCCATCGCGATGCTGAACGAAGCCGAAAACCCGCTGATCGTTGCTGGTGGCGGCATCATCAATGCCGACGCCTCCGATCTGCTGGTCGAGTTCGCCGAGCTGACCGGCGTTCCGGTCATCCCGACGCTGATGGGCTGGGGCACCATTCCGGACGATCACGACCTGATGGCGGGCATGGTCGGTCTGCAAACCGCACACCGTTACGGCAACGCCACGATGCTGGCTTCCGATTTCGTGCTGGGCATCGGCAACCGCTGGGCCAACCGTCACACGGGCTCGATTCCGGTCTACACCAAGGGTCGCAAATTCGTCCACGTAGACATCGAGCCGACCCAGATCGGTCGCGTGTTCGGTCCGGACCTGGGCATTCCTTCCTGCGCCAAGGCTGCGCTGGAGCAGTTCATCGCGGTTGCCAAGGAAATGAAAGCTGCGGGCAAACTGAAAGATCGCAGCGCATGGGCCGCCGAGTGCCTCGAGCGCAAGAAAACCATGCACCGCAAGACCCACTTTGACGACGTGCCGATGAAGCCGCAACGCGTCTACGAAGAAATGAACAAGGCTTTCGGCAAGGACACCTGCTACGTCACCACCATCGGTCTGTCGCAGATTGCCGCCGCTCAGCACCTGCATGTGTATAAGCCGCGTCACTGGATCAACTGCGGCCAGGCCGGCCCGCTGGGCTGGACGCTGCCTGCCGCGCTGGGCGTGGTCGCCGCCGATCCACAGCGTCAGGTTGTCGGCATGTCCGGCGACTACGACTTCCAGTTCCTCATCGAAGAGCTGGCCGTCGGTGCGCAGTTCAAGCTGCCCTACATCCACGTTGTGGTGAACAACTCGTACCTCGGTCTGATCCGTCAGGCACAGCGCGGTTTCGAAATGGACTATTGCGTGCAACTGTCCTTCGATAACATCAACGCCCCCGAGCTGGCCGGTTACGGCGTGGATCACGTTGCCGTGGTCGAAGGTCTGGGCTGCAAGGCGATCCGCGTGCGTGAGCCGCAGGAATTCGGTCCGGCCGTTGAACAGGCCAAGAAGTGGATGGACGAATTCCAGGTGCCGGTCGTCATTGAGGTTATCCTTGAGCGCGTCACCAACATCCCGATGGGTCTCGAAATCGACGGTGTGAACGAATTCGAACCGGTTGCCGATACCATCGAAGACGCCCCCACCGCGATCGCCTAACGGCTTTCTTCACCCCGCACATGCAGGGTGCCTCGCCCGTGTTTTTTCACGGGCGACAAGAGGATGGACCCCTGTAACGAAAGGCGTCCATCCTCTTGCATTTCATTGAAACGGATCAACGAACGGAGAATTGCAATGCCGAAATTCGCTGCCAACCTCACCATGCTGTACACCGAGGTCGACTTTCTCGATCGCTTCAAAGCCGCTGCCGACGACGGTTTCAAGGGGGTCGAATACCTCTTTCCGTATGCCTACCCGGCTGCGGACCTGGCTGCAAAACTGAAAGAAAACGGCCTGGAGCAAGTCCTGCACAACCTGCCCGCAGGCGACTGGGCTGCCGGCGAGCGCGGTATTGCCTGCCACCCGGATCGCGTCGAAGAGTTCAAAAAAGGTGTCGACCAGGCTATCGAATACGCCACCACCCTGGGCTGCAAGCAGGTCAACTGCCTCGCCGGCATCGTGCCGGAAGGCGTCAGCAAGGAACAGGCTCACGCGACCTTCGTGTCCAACATGAAATTCGCTGCGGACAAGCTCAAGGCCGCCGGCATCCGTCTGCTGATGGAGCCGATCAACACTTTCGACATTCCGGGCTTTTTCCTGAACTACACCGCCCAAGCGGCCGCCATTCAGGACGAAATCGGTTCCGACAACGTGTTCATCCAGTACGACATCTACCATGCTCAGCGCATGGAGGGTGAGCTGGCCAACACCTTCAAGGCCAACCAGTCGCGCATCACGCACGTGCAACTGGCCGACAATCCGGGCCGCAACGAACCGGGAACCGGCGAAATCAACTACGCCTTCCTGTTCAAGTATCTTGACGACGCCGGTTACGACGGCTGGATCGGCTGCGAATACAAGCCGGCAGGCAACACCTCGGCCGGTCTGGGCTGGCGCGAAGCGCTTACCAAGTAAGTCGATGGCGTTCGGCTCATGCACGCCAGCCGGACGCCATGTATGCAACAATCCCGACACGCGCCGCGCGAAAGCCGGCGCGTGTCGTACGTCCAACGAACGTAACCAGGAACACGCAACATGTCCGACCCTCGCCAGCTGCTGCGTCAGATGTTTGATGCCGCCATCTTCGCCGCCCAGCCGGAACATTGTATTCCGCGCTTCATGCCGCAACCGCCGCGCGGCCGCACCATCGTCATCGGTGCCGGCAAGGCCTCGGCCGAAATGGCGCGCGCGCTCGAAAAACACTGGACGGGCGAACTGTCAGGCGTGGTCGTCACGCGCTACGGCTATGCCGTACCGTGCGAGAAAATCGAAATCCTCGAAGCGGCCCATCCGGTCCCCGACCAGGCCGGTCTCGATGCCGCCGAGCGTATCCTTGAAACCGTCCGCGGTCTGAGCGCGGATGATCTCGTCATCTGTCTGATTTCAGGCGGCGGATCATCGTTGCTGCCGCTGCCGGGCGAAGGCATCACGCTGGAAGACAAACAGGGCATCAGCCGCGCACTGTTGCGCTCAGGCGCGAATATCAGCGAGATGAACTGTGTGCGTCGTCATCTCTCGCGCATCAAGGGCGGACGCCTGGCCGCCGCCTGCCATCCGGCACGCGTCGTCAATCTGCTGATCTCCGACGTACCGGGCGACAACCCGATGGATATCGCCTCCGGCCCCACTGTCCCGGACCCGACCACGCGTCAGGATGCCCTCGATATTCTGCGTCGCTACGGCATCGAACTGCCCGCCGCTGCACGCGCGTTCATCGACTCGGACGAAGGCGAATCGATCAAGCCCGATGATCCGCGTCTGTCCGGACTGGAAACCCACCTGGTTGCCACGCCGCAAATGGCGCTCGAAGCCGCTGCCGAGGTTGCCAGGAAGGCCGGTGTCACGCCGGTAATGCTGGGCGACACCATCGAAGGCGAGGCCAAGGATGTGGGCAAGGTTTTTGCCGGCATCACGCATCAGGTCGCCACCCGCAATGAACCCTTCCCCCGCCCGTGTGTGCTGCTCTCCGGCGGCGAAACCACGGTTACCGTACGCGGCGAAGGCCGGGGCGGCCGCAACGTCGAGTTTTTGCTTTCCCTCGCAATCGAACTCGACGGCCAGCAAGACGTGTGGTCACTCGCAGGCGATACCGACGGTGTGGATGGTCTGGAAGAGATCGCCGGTGCCATCATCACTCCCGACACCTTGAAGCGCGCCTGGGCCGCCGGCATCCGTCCGCGCGATGCGCTGGCCGACAACGATGGCCACGGCTTTTTCGAAAAGCTCGGTGATTCGGTCATCACCGGCCCGACGCTGACCAACGTAAATGATTTCAGGGCAATTCTTCTCCCCTGACATCCGCCCCGGAGGCTGCCATGAAAACACGCACCGTTCTGACGCTTGATGACGCCCGCAAAATCGCTGCGGCGGCGGAAGCAGAAGCCTTGCGTAATGGCTGGAACGTCGTCATCGCGGTGTGTGACCATGGCGGCCATCTGATCTGCTTGCAGCGACTGGACGACGCCCCCTTGATGGGTGTCTCCGTCGCCGCGGAAAAGGCACGCGCCTGCGTACATGCCCGACGGCCGAGCAAGGCGCTGGAAGACATGGTCAACAACGGACGCTACGCCGGGCTGGATCTGCCGGTGCAATGCATTGAAGGTGGCGAGATGATCGTCATCGACGGCGAACTTCTCGGCGCGGTCGGCGTCTCGGGCGTGAAACCGTTCGAGGACGCCCAGATCGCTCGTTCCGGCATCGCCGCGATCGGAGCGGGGTACACGCTCTGAGCCGCTGGCGCCGGAATACGTTTTCGGGGCCGCCTCATTTTCTTTCCCGCCTCACGCTGCCGGACGATGCATGCGGGGAGCATGTCGCCATGACGCGCGGGCCGAGCACTTCAACGTGCTTTTTCATTTTCTCTTAACCGGCCTTCCTGCATCATGCACGATTCAATGGCCCGCCTGTTCCTGAGAATCTGACAAGCAATGAGCGATTTGAGCCCTCCGCCTCGCGGCACGCCCGGAGAAGTTTTCAGGGCTTTCCTCAAGCTCGGCCTGACTTCGTTTGGCGGACCGATTGC
>DATGNI010000050.1:0-6174 GCA_035306825.1 Azoarcus sp.
GCTCATGCGGCGAGCTCCTGCGGGGTGTCTTCTTCGGCGTAGCGCAAGCGCGCGTCGCGTTCGGCGAGCTGGCCGAAGAACTCGTCTACGGCGGCGAGCTGGGCATCGACGTCGCCCAGCGTGTTCATCATCTTGCGGAAGGCGGCCGACCCGTCCAGGCCCTTGGTGTACCAGGAGATGTGCTTGCGCGCGACCTTGACGCCGGTCTCCTCGCCGTAGAAGGCGTAGAGGTCGGCGAGGTGCTCGCGGCACACGCGGTGGATCTCGCTGACCAGCGGGGGCGGCAGCAGCTCGCCGGTGGCCAGGTAGTGCTCGATCTCGCGGAAGATCCACGGACGGCCCTGCGCGGCGCGACCGATCATGACGCCGTCGGCGCCGGTGTAGTCGAGCACGTACTTGGCCTTCTCGGGGGTCGTGATGTCGCCGTTGGCGATCACCGGGATCTTCACCAGCGTCTTGACCAGCGCGATGGTGTCGTACTCGGCGTCCCCCGTGTACTGGTCGGCGCGCGTGCGGCCGTGGATCGCGATGGCCCGGATGCCGGATGTCTCGGCGATGCGCGCGATGGTCGGCGCGTTCTTGTTCTCGCGGTTCCAGCCGGTGCGGAATTTCAGCGTGACCGGCGTGTCGGGCACGGCCTTGACCACGGCCTCGAGGATGCGCGCGACGAGCGACTCGTCCTGCATCAGGGCCGAGCCGGCCATGACGTTGCACACCTTCTTGGCCGGACAGCCCATGTTGATGTCGATGATCTGCGCGCCGCGGTCGGCGTTGTAGCGTGCCGCTTCCGCCATCATTGCCGGATCGGCGCCGGCGATCTGTACGGAAATCGGATCCACCTCGCCTTCATGGTTGGCGCGGCGACGGGTTTTTTCGCTGCCGTACAGCAAAGAGTTGGACGTGACCATCTCCGACACGGCAATCCCCGCGCCGAGCTTTTTGCAAAGCTGGCGGAACGGACGATCCGTCACTCCGGCCATCGGGGCGACGAAAAGGTTGTTACGCAGGGTGAAGCCGGCAAACTGCATGAGGATGAACTGTCCACAAGGGCGCGAAGAAAAGCGGCCATTCTACCTCAAACCATGGGCCTATGAGGGGTAAGGCGTGCAGACGAAGCGCTAAATTCCTCCGCCGCCCCTGTCCGGCGGTGCCGACGGGTTTGTGCCGCAGGGCAAGGCTGACCGCGCCGTCGAGCCGCCTTGATCAATGCCTGAAAGCTACGCAGCGCGCTGGAAACCGGCGGTGTTCAAGATCACTGAAGGCGGCTTTGCGGGCGCCAAGAAATCTTCGGCGGGCGCAGAGTACAGTCTGGGTGAGCGCGCTCAGTGTGCGGATCCGGCGAGCGTGAAAATTCCAGCGTTTAAGCAGACTGTGCTCCGAAGGGCGTGGGCGGCTCAGGGCCAGGCGCGCGCGCCGAACATCATGCGCCGTGCAATGAAATTGCGCAGCGGCGGGCACACATCAAGCGTAAACAAACCGAACCCCCGTGCACAAGAGATGGGCGGAACGTTCGTGGTGAATACACGGATCAGGCCGTCGGTGAAGCCGATCGTTCCGCCACGGTCGAGCCGGCGCGCGCGCGCCCATGCGGCCAGCAGAGCCGGGCTGCCCGGATCAGTGGCATCGCGTACGGCGCGAGACAGAGTGTGGACGTCGCGTAAGGCAAGGTTGAAGCCCTGTCCGGCGACCGGATGGAGGGTCTGGGCGGCGTTACCAAGCCAGGCGGTGCGCGGTTCAACGATGGTTTTGCGATAACGCAGCGCGAGCGGAAAATGCATTCGCGGGCCGACCGAGAGAAGACGCGTGCGCCCGCCGACAGTCTGTTGCAGGTGGTCGAGATAGGCCGAATCATCCAGGGCGGTGAGGCGCTCAGCGTGCGTTTCGGAGACCACCAGCACGCTGGCGTAGTGGTTGCCAAGAGGCAGCAGGGCGAACGGCCCTTCCGTGGTGAACCGTTCGAACGCGGTGTGGTTGTGGGGGTCGCGCGGGCAGACGGTGGCAATCAGCGCAAGCTGATCGTAATTGCGCGCGCGTACGCAGGCATCGTTGCCGGGACCGCCTTCGGCGCGCGCCACGAGTCGGGCCGAGAGCGTTGCGGGGCCGTCCGGCCCGGTGAGCTGCGCCGTGTTCGCGGAATCGCCCGGTGACAGCGTCTCGACGAGGGTGGCGTCGCGAACTTCGATGTCGGTGGCGTCAACCGCGCGACGTAACGCATCGATCAGCGCGCCGGCGGAAACGACGTAGCCCAGTGCCGGCACATCGAGTTCAGTGTGACGCAGCACGGTGCGGCCGAAACCGTTGCGCTGTGAGATATGGATGGTTTCAATCGGCGTGGCGTCCAGATCGTCCCACACGCCGAGTTGCTCGAGGATCAGACGTGAGCCATGGGCCAGCGCAAGTGCGCGCGGGTCGGTTGTGGCGACCTCACGCTCACGCGCATCGGCCACGACGATGCGTTTGCCTGAGCGGGCCAGCGAAAGCGCCAGCGCAAGACCGGCCGGCCCGCCACCGACAACGAGAATATCAACGTCCGTCATGCTTTGCGTCGCGCATCAGCGCTTCGATGTCGTCGATCTCGCGCGGAACACCGTCGGTGAGATATTCGCACCCGTCGGCGGTAATCACGGCGTTGTCTTCAATGCGTACGCCGATGTTCCAGAACGCTTCGGGGATATCGTCCGCGGGACGGATGTAGCAGCCCGGCTCAATGGTCATGACCATACCCGGGACGAGGTCGCGCCATTCGCCGTCTTGTTTGTACTCGCCTGCGTCATGCACGTCGCGGCCGAGCCAATGGCCCGTGCGGTGCATGTAGAAACGGCGGTAGTCGCCCGATTCGAGAACGGCCTCAAGGCTGCCCTGGAGCAGGCCGAGATCCAGCATGCCCTGCGCGAGCACTTCAACGGCGGCTTCGTGCGGAGCATTCCAATGCTGGCCTGGACGGGCTTCGGCCCGGGCGGCGTGCTGGGCTGCAAGCACGAGTTGATAGACGTCGCGCTGTGGCCCGGAGAAACGGCCATTGACCGGGAACGTGCGAGTGATATCGGCGGCATAACCGTCGAGTTCGCAGCCCGCATCGATCAACAGGAGATCGCCGTCCTCCATGCGACGGTGGTTCTCGATGTAATGCAGGATGCAGGCATTGGCACCGCTCGCGACGATGGATGGATAGGCCGGCCCTTGGCTGCCGGCGCTGCGAAAGGCGTGCAGAAGCTCTGCTTCGATTTCGTACTCGAAACGGCCCGGACGCGTGACGCGCATTGCGCGGCAATGCGCGTCCGCCGAAAGTTCGCCCGCACGCCGCATGATCGCAAGTTCGGAAGCGTCCTTGATCAGGCGCATTTCGTCGAGCTCGGCCAATGCGTCGCGCAGACTGTGCGGTGCGGTCGTGCCGGTACGAGTGCGGGCGCGTACTGCATTGAGCGCACGAATGATGCGCGCGTCCCAGCTGTCGTCATACCCCAGGCCGCACCATAGCGTCGGTTGATCGACCAGCAGCTCCGGCAATTTGGCGTCGAACAGGTCAACCGGGTGGGCTTCGTCGAAGCCGAAGGCCTCACGCGCGGCTTGCGGCCCCCAGCGTCGCCCATCCCAGATTTCGCGTTCTTCGTCTTTTTCGCGGCAAAACAGCATGCTTCTCGGCGTGTCACCGGCGATGAGCACAACAATGGCTTCGGGTTCATCGAAGCCGGTGAGGTAGTGGAAATAGCTGTCATGACGGAATGGGTAGTGGGTGTCGCGACTCCGCGTGCGCTCCGGTGCGGTGGGGAGGATGGCGATGCCGCCGCCCGCCGCTTGCATGCGCTGGATGAAATGTTCGCGGCGAGTCTTGAACGAGGCGTGGTCGAGGCGGAGGTGGTCGGTAACAGTATTCATGGAGCGATTATGGCATCCGGTGAGGCTGCGGTCAGGTGTCCCGTATCGTACGGTCGAGTTCGGCAAGGCGTGCGGGCGTGCCGACGTCGACCCATCGACCAGGGTATGCGCTTCCGCTGATGCGTCCCGTAGTGATGGCTTGATGCAGCAAGGGGGCAAGACGGGCGGGGCGATCGCTTTCGAGGCTTGCGAACAGCGCAGGATGATAAGCGCCAATGCCGGAAAACGTCAGCCGCGACCCGTGGTGCCCGACGCGCTGATTGTGCAGCGCGAAGTCACCGTCCGGATGGTGAGGAGGATTGGTGACGAGCACCAGATGAGCGAGGTCGCCGTGTTCGCTCAGATGCTCGGCGGCGCGGCAGACAATGCTGAGGTCCATCTCGCAGAAGATGTCTGCGTTGACAACGATGAAGGGCGCTGCGCCAAGCAGTGGCAGAGCCTGGCGGATGCCGCCGGCGGTTTCCAGGGCGGTGGTCTCGGGCGAATAGCGGATCGATACGCCCAGATCCGAACCGTCGCCGAGCGCCGTGACGATCAAATGGCCGAGATGAGCATGATTGATCACGATGTCGTGGATGCCGGCGGCGCGCAGGCGCTCGATTTGCCATACGATCAGCGGCTTTCCTGCGACTTCAAGCAGCGGTTTCGGCAACGTGTCGGTGAGTGGGCGCATGCGCTCGCCGCGTCCGGCGGCAAGAATCATGGCGCAGGGAGGGGTTTTCAAAAGGTGTAGCCCTCCACGGTTTCCCGCGGCTCGAGTCGATCGAGCAGGCGCAATAGCGGTCTCAGTTCGCCGTAACGTTCGCATACCCGACGCAGGTGTTCGAGTACGACCGGCATGTCTGCAAGGTATGCGGTTTTGCCGTCACGATGCGCCAGCCGCGCGAAAATGCCGAGCACCTTCAGATGGCGTTGTACGCCCATCCAGTCGTAGTCGTGATGAAAGTCGGAGAAATCCTCACGTACCGGTAAGCCAACCTGGCGTGCGGTTTCCCAGTAACGGATCAGCATGTCGAGCTCGAAAGCTTCGTCCCATTTGATGTAAGCGTCCTTGAGCAGCGATACCAGGTCATAGCTGATCGGCCCGTAGACCGCATCCTGAAAATCGATGATGCCGGGAGCGTTCTGGCCGCTCAAATACATCAGGTTGCGCGAATGGTAATCGCGATGCACGAAAACCTGCGGCTCGGCAAGGTTGGAGGCGAGCACCTTGGTACGGATTTTCTGCAACATGTCGCGTGTGGCATCGTCCAGCTGGGTGCCATGGTGGCGGACGATGTACCACTCATCGAACAGCAGCATTTCACGTTCAAGCAATTCACGCGAATATTCGGGGAGTACACCGGGTGCGCTGGCCGCTTGGATGGCGATCAGACTGCCGAGAGCGTCGGCATAGAGATGGGCGGCATTGTCGACCTTGAGGGCTTGCAAATAGGTAGTGTCGCCGAGGTCGGACATCAGGATGAAACCGTGTTGAACGTCTGCAGCGTACACCTCGGGTACATGAATGCCGGCGGCGCCAAACAGCTTGGCAATCGACAGCCATGGAGTGCAGTCTTCCTGTTCGGACGGAGCGTCCATGACGATACGGCTCGTGCCATCGTCGAGATGAGCGCGAAAATAGCGCCGAAAGCTCGCGTCGGAGGAGGCGGGATGGAGGGTGTAGGACTGGCCGCGCAAAGCGCTGGTGAGCCATGAGTCGAGCAAGGCGCGTCGGGGCACCGCGTTCTCCAGGATGCTGTGGGCGCCTGTGCGATCGGTTAGCGACGGCATTTTGGAGCGCCCTGTTGTAGAATTCGCCAGTTTATCAAAGCGACCGTTCGGGTCGGGCATACGAGGGGACGGGCTTGCGTAACGAAACGGGGGGAAGGCGTGTGCGATTCAAAGTGCTGACGTTGCTGCTGGCGGGCTTTCCAGTCGCCGCGGGAGCCCAGACGCTGGCGCCGTTGCACGTTGATCCGGCTTTGCTCGGACGTCCTGCGCCGTCGTTGGATTCGGATTCGTCGGGGGCTGCGGTCCGTCCAGTGCCGTTGGAGCGGCCTCAAGTTGACACACTTGTTCCCATTCGGCCAGAACCAGAACCGCAGGGGACCGAGTTGCCCGCGCGACAGACGGAAACAGCGCCTGAAGAAAGGACACCTCAGACGCCATCAACCGAAACGGGCTCCGTTCCCGCGCCGGTGTCGGGCTCGGCACCCGATACTTCTGCAGAGCCAGAGCCAGAGCCAGAGCCAGAGCCAGAGCCAGAGCCAGAGCCAGAGCCAGAGCCAGAGCCAGAGCCAGAGCCAGAGCCAGAGC